>JANLTL010000401.1:0-9217 GCA_031362905.1 Burkholderiales bacterium
CCGGGGAAGAACTCGTCGCTCGAGAACGGCTGGGTCGGGATGGGGGAGCGGAAGGTGGCCGTTTCAGCGGGAACCAGGCTGGCTATTTCGTCGGGCGACATCATGATGAGACTCTCCTTGGATGGCGTCCCCCACTGTGCACTACAGAACAGCACGATTGGCAAAGCGAGGGGCGAAAAGAGCCAAGCATACTCGCGGTGCAGCGCACCAATCAATCCCTACCCGGTGGGCCGGTGGCGCAATGGCGGACGAAGGCTCGCGGCCTCTACCCAGCGCACTCTCCAAATTGACCATGCACCTCTCGACCGTACGATATTCTCGTACGGTTGCGTGAAACAGCGATAGGTTGTCAATGTGCGCTCTTGTGGCTCGCCATTCCCAAGTACGAAGTTCGCCAGGCGTTCGAGTATCGGTGGCGTCACTGCAAAATATGGCAGTGCACGGGGCTCTTCCACACTGAAATTTTGTGATGCGGCTTGTCGTTGCGCTGATTGCCACGCAACCCTCAAGCGCATGGTCAGCCTCTCGCGGTCGCCAAACACTTCGGCATTGACTAAGCGAAGCACGGTAATGCCGCGTGCTTTGAGGTCTGCGGTTTTTTGCAGGTCTTTGCGCCAGCGCGATTGCGCACGATGGTAGCCACCATCCACTTCTATGGCTAGCTGGTTGGCGGGGAAATAGAAATCGACTGTCCAGTCGCCGATCGGCCATTCGCGGATAAATTCGCCGGCGAGTACCCCGTTGCCGAGGCGGTTGAGAAATTGTTCGAGCTCGGCTTCGGCGGGCGTAGGATCGGCGCACCGCAAATCGCCAGATTTGCTCTGTGCGTTGGTTTTTCTCGATGCCGATTGCGCTGCTTTGTTCATCGTGCAGCGCACCCTAGTGTCGGGTAGTCGCGATAAACGCCAACAGATCACCAAGCCGATGCCCCCAGAACAGGGCCACTTTCGCGGCTTGGGCATCGCGCACATACTCTGGCTTGAACACGCCGCGCAAGGCCGCACCAGGAATCACCATTGATCCGAATGCGGTAGCCCATGCGCCGGCATTCTTGACGACTTCTTTATTGAGGCGCTTGCGGCTATTGATCTCCGAGTTGGATGACTTGCATTCGAGAGCGAGCAAGCGATTGTTCCAAAGACCAATGACGAAGTCACCGTTATCGCCACCCAATGTCGCACCTCGCATGAACTGACCGGCATTGGGCGCGGTATCACGGAAATTCTCGTTGGTGATCGATTCGCGCGGGACGGGGATGCGTTGCATTTTCAGCTTGCTCGACAACTGGTGCTCTATTGCACCCTCAAGCTGATCTTTTTCATCGCTGCGTCGTTTGGTCTGAACACGCTGAATCGCAGCCGCAACCGTTGTCGCGAGCTCTGCCGCCTTGACCGCCGATGCAGCGGGTTTCGCACCAGACGACAGCCAGGGAAATCGCTTCGCATCGACTCCCGCCCGCAGCAGCGCGGCAAAACGCTCAGCCAGTGCGGCGTCTGCGTTAAGCGCTTTGGCCGAGAGCTTCGCATCCAGCAAGGTGTCAAGATCATCTTCGGAAATAGGCGGAGCGAGCAAATAGCGCAGCGCTATAAAGCGCTTTTGATCTGAGACAATATCGCCAAGAAGATTGGTGGGAGCGGGTTTTCGGAGGATATCCGGCAGCTTGCTGATCACAAATTCGACCGACTTTTTGGCCCCGTCGAATTCGGCTTCATAGTCCGCTTTGGGGTCACTCATGCGCCGCGCACGAAATTCCTCCCGCGCCTTGACGCAATCGCTGCGAATCTCCTCCTCGGACCAGTTGGCCGGGTGTTTAGACGTGGGCGCAGGCATGGTCGCCGGACAGCAACTGCTGTTCAGAGGGAATCATCAGCCGCATGACTTCCGAAGGTTCAAACTTGGTCAGCCCGCCCGCATAGACACGCCCTGAGTCCTGCGAAACATTATGGTTAAGCCAATGCACGAGCGCCTTGGCGTGCACGCGGCCCACTGGCGCTCTGGGATACACACCATGCGCGACGTTGATCAGGCGCGCCTCGGCAAGATTGCGCGCGAACACCGGCGGCCGGCGGCCCATATAGGTCACAACGATGGGCGCCGGATCCTTGAGTCGCACCTTCCACCACGGATTGCGATGCTCGGCGATATAGGTTGCATCCGCACCCTGTTGTCTTGCCCAAGCGAGAAAGGCTTCGACGTTTCCCCTATCAGCATCCGGCAGATCGTCGAGCAATTCCGGCAGGTCGACAACACCTCGCAGGACTCGCGCGTCGGTAATTGCCTCGCCTCGCGCCTGAATAATGTCACGGGCATCGGTGATCGACGGGTATAAAAAGCGATGCGGCAAATGCGGCGCATGCGGGCCATGCACCCACACCCGGTTGAGGCCGGTGACTTGACCACGATGCACTTTGAACAGTTCGCCCAATTCAATATGGCCGGACGGCTTTTCGCGTGCGGCACCGTTGCGCACCAGGATGCTCCAGGTCTTTTCACGCTTGGCTTCGCTCCGCTCGACAGCGCGGCCAGTGCCGAGTGCACGAAGACCGGTCTCGGAATCAATCTGCTGAAACGCGACGCTGCGCTGTTGCGAGTGCGGCTCGAAGCAGGTAATCGCTGCCGACACCAGCGCATCACCAAACACCTGGAGCGACGGGTCAACCACATGCACCGAGCGCCCGCCCAATCCCGATCCCAATTCGTCGGTCAGCAAATCGCGCAGGGTCTTGCCATAGTTAACATCCAGCCACTCGGCAGCAGTGACAAAACAGCCTAGATCACCCGCCCGCGACAGATCAAGCGTCTTGAGAAAAAAGTGCAAATGCAATCCCGCAAGTTGACTGGCGGGATACCCCAATTCGCGCAAACGCTCCGTGTACCAGCGCTTGCGTTCCGGTTCAATGTCGTGGTGGCGAACGTAGGGAGGATTGCCGATGAAGAGTGTCGGCCCCTCACACTTAACCAGCGTGATGTCACGATAGTCGGCGATTTCCACTTGCAAGCGGTCGTCAAGTTTCAGCGCGGCGGCGTTCGCTCGCATCAACAGCGCAAGCATGGGATCACGTTCGACCGCCACTGCACTGGCTTGTGCCATGCGGCGCAGTCCATACAACACATAGCGGCCAGTGCCGGCACCAGGATCGACAATGCGTCCTATGTGACGGGCTTGCTTGTCGGCCCAGCCGAACATTCCTTCAATCACATGCAATGGAGTGAAGGTCTGCCCTGCGCCGCGCCGCTGCTCTGGTGAATGAATCAGACAATAGGCCGAACCCAGCGGGTCGGCCCCAACGATGATCTCATTGCGAATTCGCTCAACCAACCCCGCGTCCACCGGTTGCCGGTGCCGCTCAACGACCTGCTGCTCGGCATCCGTCAGTGCTACCCCCGCCGCCAACCGGGCAGCCGTAGAAACCAGTGTTTCGATGCGTAGCAAGTGGGCAAGGGCGGAACCTGACATGGGATTTGTGCTGAACAAAAATACAGTTTCAACATTGTGCCAACAAATGCCTTCGATTGCAAGACGTATCCAGGCATATCAACCACCTCATTTCAACACGCACTGCAACCACAGCGCCAGTGGCGGAAACACCACGAGCGCCGCGAGCAAGACACAGGGCGCATAGTGAAAGGGCATCAGGCCGCGAAAGATCTTTTGCAGCGGGATGTCGGGGTTCTGGCTTTGCACCACAAACACAGTGAGCCCCACCGGCGGTGAAATCAGCCCGACGGTGGACATGAGGGTGACTAACACGCCGAACCAGACCGGGTCGTAGCCGATGCCCTTGATCACCGGCAGCAGCACCGGTACCGTGATGAGCAGGGTGCTCGCTTATACTGCTGCGCCATGAAAAAACCTTCCCCCCGCATTTGCCTGATCCACGCCGTGCGCGTCGCAATTGACCCGGTGGCGGAGGCCTTTGCGCGCCTGTGGCCCGGCGCGCAATTGATGAACCTGCTCGACGATTCACTCTCGGTGGATCACCAGCGCGACGGCGTTCTTACCGCAGCCATGACTGCGCGCTTCGAGGCGCTCGGCAACTATGCGCGCACCACTGGCGTTGACGGGATTCTGTTCACCTGCTCGGCATTCGGCCCGGCCATCGAATCGGTGCAGCGCTTGCTCGCACCCTTGCCGGTGTTCAAACCCAACGAAGCCATGTTTGTGGAAGCTTTTGGCGCGGGCGCACAGCTTGGGCTGCTGGCCTCGTTCACACCATCGATTGCGCCCATGGCACAGGAGTTTGCAGCGATGGCCGCCGCGCGCAACAGCAGCGCCGTGTTGCACACCGCTTGTGCGCCCGATGCGATGCCGGCCTTGAATCGCGGTGACGGCGCGGCACACGATGCCATGCTCGCCACCGAAGCGCTCAAATTGAAGCACTGCGACGCCATCATGCTGGCGCAGTTTTCAACGGCGCGTGCCCGTGCTGCGGTTGAGCAGGCGACCGGCAAACCGGTGTTGACCAGCCCGGACGCGGCAGTGCGCGCGATGCGTGCCGCGTTGGCCGCTTAGTTTCGTGCTTGGCTTCGCGCCTGGTTTCGCGCTGAGTTCCGTCTAGTCGGCCTTGATGTTGGCCTCTTTGACCACCCGCGCGTATTTGGCAAGCTGATCGCGCGTCGTCGTCATCAATTCCTCGGAAGATGAGCCGCGTGAGGCAAGACCCAGGTTTTCATACTTGGACTTGACCTCGGCGTCGGCCAGTGCCTTGACGATCTCGCTGTTCAGGCGCGCAACGATATCTGCGGGCGTACCGGCCGGCGCGGTCACGCCGAACCAGGTGTAGTACTCAAAGCCGGTGATGCCCTGCTCGGCGAAGGTCGGCACATCGGGAAACTGCGGATGGCGCGCCTTCATCGGCACGCCGACCAGGCGCAGCTTGCCGCCGCGTACCATACCCGCCACGGTTGCGAGGCCCTGCAGCGTGATGGGTACCTGACCGGCGGCCACATCCTGTGCCGCCTGCGTCGCGCCTTTATAGGGCACGTGGGTCATCGTCACCCCGGTATGCGCGGCCAGCATGGCGGCGCCGACATGCTGCGGACTGCCGTTGCCGCCCGAGGCGTAATTGATCTTGCCGGGTGCGGCCTTGGCGGCGTTGATCACGTCGGCGGCGGTTTTGTATGGCGCGCTCGGCGTGACGGCGAGGCCGAAGTCAATCGTCGCCACCAAGGAGACAAAGGCGAAGTCCTTCATCGTGTTGAACGGCGTATTCGGGTTGAGATTGGGCACCATGGTGATCACGCTGTCGTTGAAGCCACCGATGGTGTAGCCGTCGGGCGCCGCCTTGGCGACGCGGTCGGCGCCGATGATGCCCGCCGCACCGGTGATGTTTTCGATCACCACCTGCTGACCCATGTTGACCGACATCTTTTGCGCGAGGATGCGCGCTGCGTTATCGACCGCGCTGCCGGCAGCGAGTGGCACGATCATGCGGATCGGCTTGTTTGGATAGCTGCCTTGCGCTTGCGCGCTGCCAGGCGACATCAGGCTGACAGCGGCTGCCAGAGCCATTGTCAGGGCCATGCCGCCAGGAATGGCTTCCAGTGCGGCTCTCCGGGGTTTGATGGGGAAATGCGTCATGCCGGTCTCCTGTTGGATCAGCTTATGCGAGCGCTGCAATGCCAAGATCAGCAGCGAGCTTGTCGAGGTTGGTCTTGAGCACTGCCGGGAGCGGAATGCCGCTTTTTTCGTAATCCAGACGCTTCTGATGCGACTGCTCACCCGGCATCCAGATGCGCTCGACGCCGGGCATGCGCTCGCTGGCGCGCAGGTCGCGCACGACGGTGTCGACGCGGGCCTTGAATTCGGCCACATCGCCAAACGCGGACGGGTCGATCGCCATGATGGCCTGGCCGGTGTTGGTGGCAGTGCTGTCGTCATGGTTGAAATCGATCACCTCACGGCCCATCGCGGCGCCGTTGAGCGTGCCTGCGAGGAGACCAATGATGAGTGACAGGCCATAGCCCTTGTAGCCGCCGACCGGCAGCAAAAATCCCTCATCGGCGCGCTTTGGATCGAGGAGGGGACGCCCGTCCTTTTCGACCATCCAGCCCTCCGGCATCATTTCACCGCGCTGTGCCTTGGCCTTCACTTTTCCGAATGAAGCAACCGTGGTCGCCATGTCGAGCACCACCGGCGCTTCTGCACCGGCGGGTATCGCACACGCGATCGGGTTGGTCGACAGGAGCATGGTCAGACCCCCCCAGGCCGGCAGATGGTTGGCGTTGCCAACCGCGAAATACAGGCCGAGCATGTCGTGTGCGAGCGGCATGCGCGCATACAGCGAGGCCGGTCCGGCATGATTGGAGTGCATTGAACCGACCCAGGCGATGCCGGCGCTGCGCGCTTTTTCAATCGCGAGTTCGGCGGCGCGCTTCATCACCAGGTGGCCCATGCCGTTGTCGCCGTCGATCAACGCCATCGCCGCGCGCTCCTGCACTACGCGGATGTTCGGGCGAGTGTTGACGGCGCCGCCCTTGAGCCGGCGGAGGTAGGGCACCAGACGGATCACGCCATGACCATCCGAGCCTTGCAGGTCGGCCTCGGCCATCAACTCGCCGAGGGTGCGCGCGTCGGCTTCGGGCAGGCCGGATTTTTCGAATGCCAGCGCGATGAAGTCGCGCAGGCGCGCAAACGGAATGCGGGTGCTTTGCATCTTGATTCCCAGTCTCCTCAGTTTCCTCAGTCGCCCTTGATGCCGGCCGCGCGGATCACGCGGCTCCAGCGTTCAACATCGCTCTTGACCAGTGCTTCGGTTTCGGCGGGCGTCATGCGCAGTGGCGTGCCGCCGCCTTTTTGAAAACGCTCGATCATGTCCTGCATCGACATCACCTTGGTCATCTCGGCGCGCAGGCGGCCGAGCACGGCGGGCTGCGTAGCTGCCGGGACGAACAGGCCAAACCAGGTCTGCATGTCGAAGCCGTCAAGTGCGGCCACCCCGCTTTCGGCCACCGCCGGCAGATTCGGATGCACTGCCTGGCGCGCCTTCGACGACACCGCGATCGGCTTGACCGTGCCGCCGTCAACCTGGCCGCGCGCGGTCGGGGTGGCGTCGAAAAACAGATCAACGCGCCCGGCGATCAAATCCTGATACGCCGCCTGCGCGCCCTTGTACGGCACGTGCACCATCTTCACCCCCGTGAGGTGCGCGATCACTGCCGGCGCGATGTGTTGTCCCGAGCCGTTCCCGCCCGAGGCGTAGGTGAGTTTGTCGGGGTTGGCACGTGCGAAATCGATGATGTCCTTGAGCGAGTTCTGCGGCAGATCCTTGCGCCCGACCAGGGTGTAGGAATAGCTCACCGGCAGCGCGACCACGGCAAAATCCTTGAGTGAATCGTAAGGCAGCTTTTGATAGAGACCAGGATTGAGCGCGATGTTGGACAGGCCGCCGAGCAGCATGGTGTAGCCGTCGGCGGGCGCCTTGGCCGCGGCTTCGGTGCCGACCAGGGTGCCCGCGCCGGGGCGGTTTTCCACCACCACGCTTTGGCCCAACAAGGGTCCCAGTTTGTCAGCGAGCACGCGCGCCGTCGTGTCGAAGCCGCCGCCGGGCGGTTGCGGCACGATGATGCGCAAGGCACGATTGGGGAACTCCTGTGCCTGCAGATGGGTCGGCACAACCGCCGCACACGCCAGCCACAGCGGCGTCGCAAGCACAGCAAGCCGGAATCGCTCTACCCGCAAGCGTGCCCGCAGTGATGGTGCCTGTCTTTGAATCGACATGGAAATGGTCTCCCTGGAATTGAGAATTGATCCCTGCTGGCCCCCTGGCCGAAGTTTTGCCGCAGGCTGCCACGTATACTTCCGATGATCGCGCAAGCGCATTCATCAGAGGAACTTTGCGGCATGGATACTACACTGCAAGATCGGCTCGCCATCATCGAAACGGTCAACAACTGGGCACTGTGGCGCGATGCCGGTGACTGGGAACGCTTCAAGACCGTGTGGCACGAGGACGGGTGGATGTCCGCCACCTGGTTTCAGGGCCCGGCGCTGGCGTTCATCGAGGTCAGCCAGAAGGGGTTCGACAATGGCGTGTCGATCCTGCATTTTCTTGGCGGCTCGGCGGTGGATTTGCGCGGCCGCCGCGCGATCGCACAAACCAAGATGACCATCAATCAGCGTGCCACCGTCGACAACGTCGAAGTCGACGTGGTCTGCACCGGGCGCTTTTACGATTTTTTCGAGAAGCGCGACATTGGCGGCGTCGATGCCTGGAAGATCGTACGGCGCCAACCCATTTACGAAAAGGATCGCATGGACGTGGTCAGCCCTTCCTCCACTCTGGAACTCGATGTCGACCTGCTCGGCCAGTTTCCCGAGGGCTATCGGCACCTCGCCTACCTGCAAAGCAAAGTCGGCTTCAAGATCAAGCGCGACATGCCGGGCCTCAAGGGTGAGGTGGTCCAGGCGCTGTATGCACGTGGCGCCAAATGGCTTGCGGGTGAGGCTGCGTGGGATGCGCCACCAGCACGCTCGGGCATCTAGTACAGTGACACGGAAGTTTCAGTTGGCGCCGCGCGCGTCCGGCGGCACGTAGTAGCGCGTGGGTGTGAGCTCCGAATCGGCGTGCCGCAGCAAATCGTCGTAGAGGCGCTCGCGCTCGGCGACAAAAAGGTCGCGCGCGAGTGAGCGCGCGAGGCGCGCTGCGCCGGTGCCCACGCCAGGGATGTCGCCGGCGAGCTGGCCATGGCTCAAGGTGCAGCCCCAGTTGAAGACGTGCAGGTTGGCCGCGGCAGGCAGGGCGCCCGGCGTGCGTTCCAGCAGCTCGAAGCCCTCGCCCAGGTAGGGAAAGCGCGACTCTTCGGGAAAGGCGCGCGTCGCCTCCGCCGGCACCCGGTCGGCCCAGACCAGCACGTGTTCACGAAAGGCTGCGACTTCGGGCCGGCTCATCATGTCGACATCGAAGCCGGTCGCGGCGATCACCACGTCGAAGGCATAGCGGCCCTTGGGCGTCACCACCTCGGTCTCGGTCTGGCCCGGCAAGATGTCCGTTGCTCCCTCGCCGAGATGCAGCTTGAACTGTTCATGCTTGTCACAGCGCAGGACCGATTCGAAGGGCGGCGGTACCTGTTCGGAAAAGATGTAGGTAAAGATGTTCCAGCGCAAATCGTCGTCGAGCGCGACGAAGCCGTGGAAAAAACCGGGAAAGGACGCCCACTTGGACTTGTTCACCTGCGGCAGGATGGGCCGGCGCGCAAACATGACGACCGCCCCCGC
>JANLTL010000411.1:0-3116 GCA_031362905.1 Burkholderiales bacterium
GGCAAGTCGACCTCGCTGGCGGCGATGATCCACCACCGCAATCACAACGCCACCGACCACATCATCACGATTGAAGACCCGATCGAGTTCGTCCACAAAAATGCGCAGTCGCTGGTGAGCCATCGCGAAGTGGGGCGCGACACCCACAGTTGGTTCAACGCCCTTAAAAATACCTTGCGCCAGTCGCCCGATGTGATTTTCATCGGCGAAGTGCGCGAGCGCGAGACCATGGAATACGCGCTCGCGTTTGCCGAAACCGGCCACCTGGCGATGGCGACGCTGCACGCCAACAACGCCAATCAGGCGATTGACCGCATTCTCAATTTCTTCCCGATCGACAAGCGCGACCAGGTGTTGATGGACCTGTCGCTCAACCTCAAGGCGATCATCTCGCAGCGCCTGATCCGCCGCGCCGATGGGCGCGGACGCGTCGCCGCGATCGAAATCATGCAGAACACCCCGCTCATTTCCGACCACATCTTCAAGGGCGAAGTACATGAATTGAAAGAGGCCATGGTCAAGGGCCGCGAGCAGGGCAACCAGACCTTCGACATGGCGCTGTTCGATCTCGCTGAAAAAGGCGTGATCACGCGCGACGAAGCGATGCGCAATGCCGACTCGGTCAACGACCTGCGCGTCAAGTTCCGTCTGGAGTCCAAGTCGGCCGGTTCGGCAGCAGAGTTCAAGGGCGCGGCGGGTTTGTCGCTCGATGACGACGTGACGCGCAAGCTGGGGCTGGAAAGGAAGCCGTAAATTGAGTTCGGTGGTGTGCTCGTTCGCGAATGGTGCGTCTGCGGCGGTTTGGGGCCATCCACCCATCTGGAAATAGTTGAACGCGCGGTACTCCAGCCCTACAGCAATGGGGGCAACGTTCGCCGCTACAGCGTTGGGTGGTCGAATTTCATTTGCATCGCCGGCACAAACGCCTCGGCGCTGGTCACCATTTCTCCCGCATCCGCCGCGTCGATGGAATCGCCCTTGTAATCAGCAATCAGCCGCACTTCTTCGGCGCGATTGAGCGCGCGCCCAAGTTCGACGGCAACAATGCCCGGCTTCACCAAGTGCAAACCAAACGCGGCAATCAAACCACTGTGGGTTTTGCCGGGTGGCACATAGTCTGTTCCTGTAGATGCAAGCAGCACTGCCTTGGCCGCATCAAACATGGCGTAGTAAGCCCGATTGCAGGCACCATCCGCATCCCCAGCCTGGAGCAAAAGACGGGCCGACGTGCAGGCACGGGAAGCTTTGCGCATCAGCGCCCCGGCACCCGGAGAGTCGGTTATAGCCGCACTCCTTCGCGCGCGATATTCCGCAACAGTGCGGGGTTAGAGTAATTTTCCGGGTGTGCCCACTCGTCCTCCCAAATCGGCAACGGCTGCACGCGAATGCCGGTTTCCAGCATGACATCAAAAGCCAAATCGGCCATCGCCAACTTGACCGGCAGCAGACGCGCGTGCGGTCCGCGCAACAGCACGGCAACGTCTGCATCGCTATCGGGCTGATGGGTGAGGCGCGCGCGGCTGCCAAACAAAATCACCTGTGCCAGGTCGTAACGGCCTGCCAATCTGGCAATAAACCGCCGCACCGCGTGCTCGGTGTTGCGGTCAATGGCGGGTGTGGCGTTCATAACAGACAATGTACAGTAAAGCACCAGCGCGCAGGTGAGTATTTCGTGGTCTCGTTCAAGGAGTTGTGACATGGCAAGCAAATGGAATGGGCAGCCTTGCCCGCTGTGCGGATTGGGCACTCTGCACGATGGCATCAAAACTGCGGTGCAAGACTACAAGGGGCACAGCTTCAGCTCGACAAGTCACGGCGCATTTTGCGATCAGTGCGCGACGGCATGGTTGAATACGATGCCGCCGAAGAAGCCGCCGAACTTGCTCGTTCCCGCAAAAAATCCAACTCCATGAGATACTCGTATCTCACCCACCTCACCCGCCACATTGGGAGAGCATCATGACCGTATCCCTGCGATTGCCGGACGACATCTCAAGCCGGCTGCAAAATTTGGCACAACGCACCGGGCGCAGAAAGACCTTCTACATGATCGAGGCTATCCGCGAGCACTTGGACGACCTTGAGGACTTGTACCTTGCTGAGCAGCGATTGACCGCCAATCGTGCCGGAGAATCTCAATCCATCCCGCTCGAAGCGGTGATGAAGCGTTATGGCCTGGAAGCTTGAACTCGACAGCGCTGCTGAGCGTGACCTGCATCAGATTGATCCGCAAATAGCAAGGCGCATTCTCGCTTTTTTGCATGACCGGGTTGCGACCTTGGACGATCCGCGCAGTATCGGCCAAGCCCTCAAAGGATCGAAGCTCGGCGAGTTCTGGAAGTACCGCGTTGGCGACTGGCGCATTATCAGCAGCATCGAAGACGGCGCTTTGCGCATTCTCGTCGTAAGAATTGGAAACCGGCGCGAAGTGTACCGATAGAACTGGGGCTGAGGTCGACCACCACTGTTTCTGATGTGGTGCGCATCAGACTTTGATTTGTAAATAATCCCCTAACAGGGGATAATAATGCTGTGGAAAAACATACACCGCATTACTCGCTGTCCGATATTCAATTGCAGATGGCATCGTTGCGGGAAATGAACCTCACTTTTACTGCCAAGGCCGGTATCCGCGCGGTGGGCATGGCTCAGACCGACGCGCTGGGCGTAGTGCGGGAATTAACCCGCAAAGACTTTTGCAAAAGCATGACTACGCACGCCGATTACCGTATCTGGCAAGACGCGTATCACGGGCGGTGGAATGGCATCGCGCTCTATATCAAGTTCCAGCGTGCAGGTGAGTATTTCGTAGTCTCGTTCAAGGAGTTGTGACATGGCAAGCAAATGGCATGGGCAGCCTTGCCCACTGTGCGGATTGGGCACTCTGCACGATGGCATCAAAACCGCCGCGCAAGACTACAAGGGGCACAGCTTCAGCTCGAAAAATCACGGCGCATATTGCGATCAGTGCGCCGATGGAATGATTGGATACGATGCTGCCGAAGAAGCCGTCTGGCTGGCATTTCGCAACAAGGTGGATGCAGCCGAAGCCGCCGAACTCGCTCGTATCCGCAAAAAACTGAAGCTGACCCAGTTGGAAGCGGCACATCTGGCAG
>JANLTL010000452.1:0-2158 GCA_031362905.1 Burkholderiales bacterium
AAGCCATTTTTGACAGTGCAAGTTTTGAATTTGTGGCCGATAGTCTGCGGCGCATTCGTGATCGCTTCGTCCAGGTGTTGCTCGCGCAGCAAGACCTGAAATTCGTCATCGCCGAACGTCTGCTCAAGAAGACGGTTGACCAACAGCAAAAAATCCGCGAATACCTCACGCCGTTCGCACGCTTCTACAGCCACATGAATGAACGGATGGACGACTACGTCCGCCTGTTTCCGGTTCATCCCGAATACATCGATGTGTTCGAACGCGTCCGCTTCGCGGAAAAGCGCGGCGCCCTCCAAACTCTCTCGCAGTCCGTCAGCCGTCTGATCGACAAGGACGTGCCCACAGACCGGCCCGGCCTGGTCACCTTCGATTTCTACTGGGATGAGATTCGCAACAACCCGGTGCTGCGCAGCGACAACAGCATCCGTGAAGTCATCGACGTGAGCCAAACGCTCGAAGATCGCGTCCGCCATGGCATGCGGCCCGCCTACAAGGAAATGGCCCTGCGCATCATTCAGGCGCTGTCGGTACACCGGCTGACCACCGGTGGCGACACCCATGTGCCGGTCGGCATGATGGCGGCCGAGTTGCGCGATGGTCTTTGCCTGTACCACCCCGGTATTGAGGAGATGGGCGGTGACCCGGCCGACGATTTACTGACGCAGGTGCAAACCGTGCTGCGCGAGGTGCTCAAGACTGTCAATGGTCAGTTTATTTCCAAGGCCACCGATACCGAGCAGTATTACCTCGATCTGAAAAAGAACGTCGATTACGACGCGCAAATAGAGAAGAAGATCGCCACACTGGACGACGAAAAGCTGGATCGCGCCTACTACGGCGCTATCCGCCAATTGATGGAGTGTTCCGACACCACCTATGTCACGGGCCATCAAATCTGGCAACACCGTCTTGAGTGGGTCGAACACAAGGTCGAGCGCAGCGGCTATCTGTTTTTCGGTGCGCCGAATGATCGGCCGACCGCCCAGCCGGACCGGGATTTCTACGTCTATTTCCTGCAGCCCTTCGATCCACCCAAGTTCAAGAAGCAGGATTTACCCGACGAAGTATTTCTCAAGCTGACCCGCGACGCAGCCATTACCGCGATCATCGAACGCTTCGCAGCGGCACTCGATTTGGCTTCCACCAGTTCCGGCCAAGCCAAGGTGGTCTATCAAGAGAAAGCTGCAACCGCCCTCAGGGATATGGCGAAGTGGCTGCGCGAAAAGCAGTTCACCGCCTATGAAGTGACCTATCAAGGCAAAAGCCGGCCGCTTCAGGATTGGTTGAAGGGCGTCAACCTGCGCGAGCGGGCGCATGTCGATGCCAACAGCACGGTCGCATTTCGTGATGTGGTCAATGTCGTCACCGGCCTGTGTCTCGCGCCGCACTTTGCCAATCTCGCACCTGACTATCCCTCGTTCAGCGCCCTGATCACCGAGTCGAACCGGCGCCCGGCGATACAGAGTGCACTAAGAGCCCTTGCAGGCGGGCCGCGCGCACGCGATGCGGTTGCGGTGCTCGAAGCCCTGGAGGTAATGGATGGCGAGCGCATCGACACCGCCAAATCCCGCTACGCCAAGGTGTTGCTTGACCGTCTTGCCGCCAAAGGGGATGGTCAGGTGCTGAACCGCACCGAACTTTTCACCGGCGCACAAGGCGTCGAATACTTCGACGACGGCAAGACCCGTCTGGAACCGGACTGGGTTCTGCTGGTGGCCGCCTGCCTGGTCCACACCGGCGACATCGTACTGGCGGTGGCCGGCGACAAAATCGATTCCAGCCGGCTCGGCCTGCTCACCGAGCGCTCACTCGATGATTTGGTGTCCTTCAAACACATTGAGCGGCCCAAAGAACTCAACGTCGCGGTGTTGCGCGCCTTGTTTGAACTGCTTGGCCTGCCTTCCGGACATGCACAGGGCGTGAGCCAGGGCAGTGACGCGCCCGTGGTGGCGCTGCAGGCCAGGCTGACCACACTGGTCAATGAACTGCTCACCACCCAAACGGCCCTGGGCGGCAACATCAGCCTGTGGGGCCAGAGCCTGCTCACCGAAATCGAGGTGAAGGATAGCCGCGCAAAGCTGGAAAGCCTGAAGACATTCTCCGAGGCGTTGTCACCCTATAACACCGTCGGCAAACTGAAGAATCTGCGCGTCAC
>JANLTL010000457.1:0-2700 GCA_031362905.1 Burkholderiales bacterium
TTGACGCGCAAGACCCTGGGTGCCGAGCCCATGTTGCGCGAGGCTTTGCTGCCGCTTGCTCGGTCGCGATATTGCAATGCTGTTGGACCAGGAAGCAACCAGTCGGATTCTGAAAATATTATTGCCGGAAGCAGATGCCGATGGCGCTTTATTGCTCGTGCAGCAGTCCGGCATGGAGCTTGGGCATGGCTGCCGGTTGGTGGGTGCGTTGTGCCAGGGCCTGGAAGATTGAACATGTTGCGCCTACTACCCTGGTTGTGGATTGCATGGCCCTTGCCGGCGCTGACATCTGCAGCAGGCTGCCGGAGGCGCGCGACAAGTTGCGGGCTCAATATCCGAAAGCGGCTGCCATGCTGGATGCGCCGCCTTGAATCCGGGACGAGATTGAATCTGCGGTCTGCCGGCAAGACATGCCAATTATTGGCACAATCATGCTAATATCTGGCTATGTCAATCGCCAATGCCCTGTTCTCCGACAGCCAGACCCGCGTATTCCAATGGCTGTTTGGCCAGCCGGATCGCGGGTTTCATCTGAGCGAGCTGCGCCGTTTGTCCGGCCTGGGCAGCGCATCGTTGCAGCGCGAGTTGAACCGCCTTGCTGATGCCGGCCTTGTGCGCTCGGAGCGCGTGGGCAATCTGCGGCGCTTTCAGGCCAATGCGCAAAGCCCGGTCTACGACGAGCTGGTGGGGTTGACGCGCAAGACCCTGGGTGCCGAGCCCATGTTGCGCGAGGCTTTGCTGCCGCTTGCAGCGAAGCTGGAGGCGGCGTGGTTGTTCGGTTCGGTGGCGAAAAGGACGGATACCGCAAAGAGCGATGTCGATGTACTGCTGGTGGGCAAGGGCTTGACCTTGGCCAAGGTGCTGGAGCTGCTGGAGCCGGTCGAGGCGCGGCTGGGCCGCAAGATCAACCCGGTTTGCATGACGCCGGCCGAGTTCGCGCGGCGGCGCGCCGAGCCCGATTCGTTTGTGAATCGCGTGCTGGCGCAACAGCCTATTTCATTGCTGGGAGAGCCGGTTGCTGCCAGCCGCTAATAACAAGGCACTCGATAACCTGGTGCGCATCGGCCAGCTCAAGGCCGAGCCGCGTAACGATGCCGAGGTGCGGCGCATGCTGGCGGGTGTTCGACTCAGCCCATCAGAAGCGGAACTTGGCGGAGTACGAAGGATTTCTGGAAGTTGAGGAGTCCACCATCGCGGAGTTGTGCATGCTGGCGGATGAGTTGATTGTCGAAGTTGAAAAGCTCGCGCGACCTTAACCCACGGAAGTGAGCCCCCGGCACGGTGAACCTGATCGGCAACACCGACCCGGCGCGCGCCGACATGGGCTTCGGCTTAGGGCCTCGCAGTGCAGACCACGCCCGGCATCGTGCGCACAGCGGGATCGGCCGGCAGTTTTTCCTGGCCCGGCGCCTACGGCACCAACCGGTGGGCCGACCCGAAAGAGCAACTGGTGGTGGTCTTCATGGCGCAAACGCCCGGGCCGATCCGCTGGCATTACCGCTACGTGGTGAATGCGATCGTCAATCAGGCGATTGTGGATTAGGTTTCAGGAGCTTGGTCGGAAGCGCCATCATTGGCGATTCATGTTCCCCGCCTCAAGCTGCGGCGACGCTGCTACTCAAGCCTAAATAAGCCGCGAATAAGCCGTGAATAAGCCGGAATAAGCCAAGCCGCTGATTCACAGTCGTTTCCATCGCGCGCCACGACCGTGCCCGGACGAAATAGCCAGACCCAGCACGCGCAATGTGGTCAGGTCTTCCCGAATCTGCCGCTCACTGGCTTTGATCGGCGTCAGATCGAAAATCTCTCGCAGCGCAAGACCATCCGCCGCCCGGTCGAGCAATGCAAGGATCACCTGCTGCCTTTCTGTCACATCCCGCTTCACCAACTGTGGTGGAACATAGCGTGTAGGCCAAAACCGCACCGTCACACCGCCGCCGCTATCCTCGATCTCAGGCGCCGGCAAACCCGCCTGCCGCACCAGCTCCGCCATCTTGATGGTTCCCCGTCCCCACGACTCGATCATGCCGCGCCGGAAAAAAGCGCGGGCGATGAGCGGATTCCACGGCAATGACTCGTGCGGCGCGAACAAGGCTGCAGCCGTAAGGCCAAAATGCAACGAGCCCGATGAAGTGATTTCCAGCCGGTCGTCATAGATCGCCACGCCCACCGACCCGCCGCCGATGGCGTAATCGCGATGGCAAAAAGCATTCGCCAATGCCTCACGCAAGGCGAGCGGCGGGTAAAGCGGATCGTCCACCCGTTCAAACAAACCCGGTTCGATGCGCCCGGCCACCGGCAGGCTCTCGCGCAAAAAACGGTCCGCCTTCGTCAACAGATCGAACGCGTTGCCATGAAACTGGCGGTTGTCCAAAAATTCGGTGCGATCCGTGCCGCGAAACTTTGCGAGCCGCAGCAGGCATTGCGGATAGTCCGCTTCGAGCCGCTCACTGCGCCCGAACAACACTGCAGCGGCACGCAGCACGCGTCCATCCCGCATCAACCCAAGGCCGCGCAACAGATCCGCAGGGTCGCGTGTACCGGGATCATCCGCCCGCCCGCGCCGGATCGCTTCCTCCATCGTGCGCACCAATTCCGTCACATCCAAATCGGCGATGCCCCAGCCCGCGGCGGCCTCATTCTCCCAGCGGTGTTCGCCATGCAAACGCTTCAGCAGCATGCGGTTGTATTCGTCGCGCG
>JANLTL010000490.1:0-9279 GCA_031362905.1 Burkholderiales bacterium
CCTGCCGGACGGCTGGGGCCGCTTGCTGATGGATCGCCGGTTTCGCAAGGCGGGGCGTGATCCGGCTGAGGTGTCGGTGCTGGAGCGCCTTGCGTTCATCGGTGACCGTGCGCTTGGGGCCTTGTCGTTCGAACCTGCAGAGGGACTTGCCTTGACCACGCAGGATGTGTCGCTGCTCGAGCTCGCGCAACGCATCGATCGCCTGACTGCCGGCGCCAGCGCCGCCGTGTTGAATGAATTGTTGTTGATCGGCGGCTCACCGCAGGGTGCGCGCCCCAAGGCCGTGGTGCGCTACGAGCGCGGCAGCGGGCGCATGAGCGCAGGCGAGGCCCGCATCGGCGCACGCATTGACCCCGGCGGCGCGCCGGGTGAGGACTGGCTGATCAAGTTTCCCGCGCGGGGTGAGCATGCCGAGGCCTGCGCCATCGAGGAACTCTACGCCCGCTCGGCGCGCGCCTGCGGCATCGATATGCCGGAAAGCACATTCTTCCCGCTTGGCCGCGGCCTTGCTGCTTTTGGCGTGAAGCGCTTCGACCGGGAAGCGGGAATGCGCGTTCCCATCCATACCCTGGCCGGCGCACTGCATGCCGACTACCGGGTGCCCGCCGTCGATGCGATCGACTTTCTGCGCATGACCCGCCTCCTGACCAATGACATGCGCGAAGTGCGCAAGGCGTTCGAGCGCTGCGTGTTCAACCTCGCATTCCACAACCGCGACGACCACACGAAGAATTTTTCCTATCGGCTTGGCCGGGACCGGCGCTGGCAACTGAGCCCTGCATATGACCTGACATTCAGTGCCGGGCCGCGCGGCCACCACCAGATGGCGTATGCCGGCGAGACGGCGGCACCAATCCTGGCCGACGTGCTGCAAGTGGCGGCAAAGGGGGGAATTGACGCGGCCACGGCGAAACGAAGCGTCACGCGCATGCTCGCGATGGCGGCAGGTCTGGAACAACGCGCGGCCGGGTTGCCGATACGCAAAGCCAGCTTGCGCACCATCGTGAAAGCGGTTGCCGCGAACTGCGCGCGCATGAAGCCATAAAAATCAATCGTCGTCGTCGAGAATCCGCTGCGCCGGGCCGTCGAGGTCGTCGAACTGGCCGCTGCCGAGCGACCACCAGAACAATCCACCTACCGCCAGCACGAGCAACACCGAGAGTGGCACCAGCAGGTACAGGATTTCCATGGTCAGGCTGCCTTCAACGTTGGCGCGTGTGGCGCATTGGAAGATGTTGCGGTCAGCGCAGAGTGCAGTACGGTGTGTGACATAGTGTGCGGCGCGCCTTGCCAGAGGCGCATCGAGTTGCCAACCACGATCAGGGAACTCATCGCCATGCCGAGGCCGGCCATCCACGGTGTGAGCACGCCGGTGGCCGCGAGGGGAATCGCGACGAGGTTGTAGGCTGCGGCCCAGACGATGTTTTGCCGCACCACGGCCCGGGTGCGGCGCGCCACTATCACTGCGTGCGCGAGGTCGGCCGGGCGGGTTGACATCAGCACCATGTCGGAGCGGGTTTGCGCCAACGGTGCGCCGCTGGCCATCGCGATCGAGACGTGCGCTTGTGCCAGCACCGGGGCGTCGTTGACGCCGTCGCCCACCATGGCGATCACGGTACCGGCGCGCTGCAACGCCGCGACAGATTCGGCTTTTTGCTCTGGCGTCATGCCGGCCTGTACGTCGTCAATGCCGACGGCGGCAGCAACGCGGCGCGCAGCATCGGGATTGTCGCCGGTGAGCATGGTGACGCGGCAGCCGGACTCGCGCAATGCCACCACCATGGCGTGCACGCCGGGGCGAATGCCGTCGCCGAGGGCGAAGGCGCCGAGCCAGCCTTGTTCATCGGCCAGCGTGACCAGTGTGTTTGCGCCGAGACGATGGGCCGCGTCGGGTGGAAACGGCAGCCCGTGCAGTGCGCCTGAAAACGCAGGACTGCCGATGCGTACGCGCTCACCGTAGCTGCGCGCTTCGATGCCGGCACCCGTTGTTTCGGTGATGTCCGTCAACTGCGGGAGGTTCGCATCGGCTTGCCTTGCGTCTGCTGCGAGTAATGATGCAGCGGCCATGGACAATGCCTGCGCTACCGGATGCACCGCCTGTGCTTCGAGACGGCCGGCGATGCGCAGCAAGTCGTCTTCCCTGCGTGTGCCCTCTTCCCGGTCACCCAGCACCACCGACTCGACCAACTGCATGCGCCCGGTGGTGAGGGTGCCGGTCTTGTCGAACACAAAATGGTTGACGCGTGCCAGGGTGTCGAGGGCATGGCCCTGCGTGACCAGCACACCGTGGCGCGCGAGATTGCCAATCGCGGCGGCCTGCGCAGCCGGCGCTGCGAGCGAGAGCGCACAGGGGCAGGTCACGATCAGGACTGCCACCGCGACCCACAGCGCGCGCGCCGGATCAATATGCCACCAGGCGAGGCCTGCGAGCAGGGACAGCGCGATGATCGCCCAGAGGAAGGTGCCGGCGTGACGATCCGCCAGTTGCAGCAGCGCTGGTTTGCGATTGGCCGCGTGCTCCATCATGCGTACGATGGCGGACGCACGCGGTGCGTCGCCAGACTGGACGCGACAGTAGCCACCCCGCGCACAGCGCCAACGCGCAGGTCGATCAACTGCACACAGGCGGCGCAATGCATGCCTTCCACCGCGAGCAGCACCTCGGCCATGGTGCCGGAGGCGGCCCTCTGATCAGGCATTGGTGTCTTCGGCAAGGCGCAGTCTCTCGGTGTAATAGTCGCCGTATCCGGCAGCGATGACGGCCTGCGCCACGGCCGCGCAGGCGGCGCAGCACACGGAGCGCGCGACACCGTCAAACTCGACCCGGTCGCACACCTTGGCAGGCAGAGGCAGGCCGCAGTGAAAGCACGGCGCCGGCGCTGCCGTTGCGCTGGCACGTGCCGCGGAGCGTTGCAATAGACGAAAAAGGAACTCAAACATCGAACTGAGCGGCGCATCCAATGAAAAAGGAAAAAACGGCACCATGCCCGGACGCACGAAGCCGACGAAGCCGACCATGCCAGCCATGCTAGGAGGGCTGGCGCCCGCAGAGTTGACTTGGATCAAATAAACCCTGCGTCGCCATGCTTGAATCGGGACCGCCATGTCAGCCCACTACCTCTCCCGTTTGTTCGCGCCGCGCAGCGTCGCCGTGATCAGCGCCAGCACCCGTGTCGGCTCGCTTCGACACGCCGTTTTTGCCATCCCCGCACACGGGCGGCGTCAAGCAAGCTGATGCAAGGGCTGATTGCGGCGGGCAGCCGGCGGGCTATCAGCGCATGAGCGGGTCGGTACTGGGAGTGAACACGCCCATGCGCGTCTTGATGCAGGGGCTGGGCTTTGCCGCACACCCGTCGCCCGGTGATTCCGGCGTGCTCGAATACACGCTTGACCTCAGTGAAGACCGGGTTCAGCTTTCCTGAATCATGTCGCGGAAGGTGACCATTTCGTAGTCGCCACCGCGCTCGATCACGTTGACCGGAAACAGGAGATGTTTGGTGCCGTCAATCTCCGTGTGAATCTGCTCGCCAGGCAAATAGGCCCCCGCCGGCAGTACCAGCACCGCCATGCCGATTTGCGCCGGGTCCGTCAGGAAAATGCCATCAATGGTGTGTCGCCCGTCACCCCAGGCACCACCAGCGTTGGTTAGCGAGGCAGTGATGGCGGTGCGCGACAAAATCTGCACACCGGTGCTGGCCTGCGTCTTGGTCGGCGCAGCGCCATCCCGCGACAAGCGCCGCACCAATGCCAGATCCCAGCGCCCGTTGCTGCCGCTGGGCATGTCGGGCTGCACGGCGAGCAGCGCACCGATCTTGAGCCAATCGCCCTTGACCTGCGCTACCGTGGCGCCAAAGCCTCCTGCACTGACATTTTCGACCACCCACGTCTCCGACTCTCCCACGGCAAAATCGAGGGCAATGTCAACGCCGCCGACCTTCATCAGTTCAAGAACACGCTCGAAACCGTAGGCGATGGACATACGCGCCTGCATGCGCTTGCGCTCGGCCTTGCGCACCGGCGGCCGGGGCGCCCAGTTGATCGACAGATGCTTGAACACTTCGCGCACCACGCGCGCGTCGGGCGTGCCGCCAAAGTCGATACCGGATGGCAGCTCGCCAGATTGCTCAAGCTTGCCCAAAATCGTCATCACATCGGCGTGCGCAGCGGTGGTCGCAAAAAACCGCAAACCCGAAGTCACTTGCGCCGGTGGAGAAGCCAGGCGCATCGGCTGGCGCGCCTGCTCAAGATCGAACCAATAACTGGAGTCGGCCTGGGGCTGGCTCATCACCCGAAAGCGTGACGCAAAATGGGCGACGACCCGTTCACACACTTCCATTTCCTGCGGCGTCAGGGCATCCGGCGCTGAGGCCGCGAGCAGCATCGCGCGCATCAGCTCCTCTTCAGGCGCACTGTCGCCGGGGATACCGGGATAGATGGTCATGCGTGCCTGCGCCACCTTGCGCGCATCGGCAAACTGATAGGCGCGGCAAACCGAAATCCAGATGTCTGCCGGCACCGGGCCGTAGCGAACGTAGAGCCACTTGAGACGGCGTGCCGAGGCGCGCAGCGCCCGCAGCGCGATCAGGCCATGGTGCGCCTTGAGCGCGTCGGTACCCTTCTCCTTGCGCTCGATGCGCGCCATCAGTCCGGCATAGGCCTCTCCAGCACGCGTCCAGTAATCGTGTTTGGCGCTCCACAGCTTGCCTTCCTGAAAACGCGACTGGCGCGACAGGTTGCCGTAGTCACGGCCAACTTTAATGCGATGCGGCTGCGCTACTTCGTCAAGGCGCTTGATCAACTCAAACCGGCGTTCCGGCTTCAACTCTTCGTCCTGGGTGACCGATTCGAGCCAGTGGGTAATCTCTTCAAGGGACTTCTGGGCGTCGCCCGCGCGCAGCTCGGCGAACACTTGTTCCGCCGCTTTGACGTTGGCCAGCGGATAACCGCCCTGTCCACCCATTGCGGCATTTTTAATTGTGTCAAACAGCTTGATCATGCCCCCTCCTGCGTGCGGCGGTTCCGGTTCTGGCCCGCACAGGTTCCAGATAATGCCGCAAAATCAATGAATTAGCAAGGTTCATTGCGGCAAGTTCGCAGAATTGTCGCAGGTCTTCCCATCACCGCGCGAAAACGAGTAGACGTCAATATGACATCGTCATTTCGACTTAAAATTGGCACAGCGCAGAACGTGCAGCGGTACGGCGCCAACTGTTACCCACAATCACCCACAATCGCCGGCATCCCAATGCAGACCCCGCGCAATCACCTGACAAAACCCGCATCGGCACAACGCCCGCGGAACGCCGTATAGCACTCAGGCATCACTCCCGCAGCCAAACACCGTCTTTCACCATTTCATTGCCAATCCGCTGCATGCGCATTCTGCTCATTGATGCGTCAGTGTCGTTGCGCCAGCAATGTGCGCAGTATCTCCGCAGCCATTGGCCAGGCGCCGAGTTGCAATGCGCAGATGCAGCCTTGCCGCAGCGCACGCGGGCGAGCGATGGTCCACATGGATTGCAGCGCTACGACGTGCTGCTGCTAGACAACCGCCCCGGCGACAACGCCGGCGGCCAGCCTGCTGCCTTGTCCTGGCTGCGCACCTGGCGGGAGCGCGTGCCAGGTCTGCCGCCGGCCATCGTGTTGTGCGGCCAGGGCGGCGAAGACCTCGCCGTACAGGCCATGAAACTGGGCGCAGCCGATTATTTGCGCCAGGACAAACTCACGCCGGCGCGACTGACGGACGCCATCAATGACGCGATCAGCGAGCGCGCTTGCGCCAGCGACCGCGCACTGGCGCCCGGACGCCTCGGCACGCATGTTTCGCGCCGTGCCGGCGACCTTGCCGACCCGGCGCTTGGACCCACGGCGCCGGTGGACATCAGCGCGATCGGCGTGGCCGCTGCTGGGGACGCGCCGCGCATCAATGGCTACCGCCTGTTGCGCATGATCGGCAGCGGCGGCACATCCAAGGTATTTCTTGCCGAACGCCAGCCACGGCTCGGCCAGCCGGCGCCGGCGCCGGAGCAGGTTGTGCTCAAGATACTGGATGCACATTTGATGAATGGCTTTTTCATCGAACGCTTCATCCGCGAGTACCGCATTATTTCGACCGTGCAGAACGAGCACGTCTCGCGCATCTATGACCAGGGCGTGACCGATGAGCATGTCTACATCGCGATGGAGTATTTTCCTGGCGGCGATCTGCGCACGCGTCTGGGTAGCCGCAAGGATTCGACCCAGGGGCCGCGCCTGACTTCCATGCAGACCCTGAAGATCGTCACGCAAGTGGCGCGCGCCCTTGATGCCATCCACAGCGCCGGGGTGATACACCGTGACCTGAAGCCCAACAACATCATGTTCCGGCAGTCGGGGCACCTGGCGCTGGTTGATTTTGGTGTGGCCAAGCAATTGAGCGAGCACACCATCACTGCGACCGGCAGCTTGATTGCCACGCCGCTCTACATGAGTCCCGAACAGTGCTTGGGCAAACCACAGGATGCGCGCAGCGACCTCTACAGCCTTGGCGTCATGCTCTACGAAATGTTTACCGGAAAACGCCTGTTTGATTCCGACAATCTAGCGGCGATTGCGTTTTCGCATGTGCATGGCGACATCCCGCGCCTGCCCCCGGCCCTGGGCGGCTATCAAAGCTTGATGGACCGGCTGCTGGCGAAGAATCCGGATGATCGTTTTCAATCGGCGCGAGAATTGTTTGGCTACGTTGCTTACTGAGTGCGGCGCGGCACGCTTGTGGTTGCGCTCGCTGACCGGCTTCAGTGCGAACCAAGGCGCGCGATAAAATCAACTGATGCGCCAATACCTCGACTTGATGCGCCATGTACTGGATCACGGCGTGCAAAAGACCGACCGTACCGGTACCGGGACCCTTTCTGTGTTTGGTCATCAGATGCGCTTTGATCTGGCGGCCGGCTTCCCGATGGTGACCACCAAAAAGCTGCACCTACGCTCGATCATTCACGAGCTGCTGTGGTTTTTATCGGGCGACACCAACGTCAAGTATTTGCGCGACAACGGCGTCACGATCTGGGACGAATGGGCACGCGGAGACGGGGAACTCGGCCCGGTCTATGGCTATCAATGGCGCTCGTGGCCAGTGCCTTCGGCAGATGGCAAGGTCCAACACATCGACCAAATCACCCAGCTCATGCAGCAGCTGAAAGCCACTCCTGATTCACGGCGCATGATCGTCTCGGCGTGGAACGTCGCCGATATTCCCAAAATGGCGCTGGCACCCTGCCACGCGTTTTTCCAGTTTTACGTCGCGCCAGCGGCAGACCCCGCCGCGCGCCACAAGCTCTCGTGCCAGATGTACCAGCGCAGCGCCGACATTTTTCTCGGCGTGCCGTTCAACATCGCCTCCTACGCGCTGCTCACCCATATGGTGGCGCACCAGTGTGACCTGGACGTGGGCGATTTTGTCTGGGTGGGCGGCGACTGCCATCTCTACTCCAATCACCTGGAACAGACGCGCGAGCAATTGTCGCGCACGCCGCATCCGCTGCCGCAGCTCGTGATCAGCCGCAAGCCTGACTCGCTGTTCGGCTATCACTATGAAGATTTCGAGATTACGGGCTATCTGTCTCATCCACACATCAAGGCGCCGGTGGCGGTCTAGTGGCACAGTCGGCCCCACTGCAGGTCTCGATGATCGTCGCCATGGCCGCCAACCGCGCGATCGGCAAGGACAATCGCATGCCCTGGCACTTGCCGGCAGATTTGAAGCATTTCAAGCAGACGACGCTTGGTTGCCCGGTGATCATGGGGCGCAAGACCTTTGAGTCGATCCTCAAAAGCCTTGGCAAGCCCTTGCCAGGCCGCACCAACATCGTCATCACCCGCAACCCCGCATTTGTGCATGCCGGCGTCACCGCAGCCCCCACGCCAGAATCCGCCCTGGGAGCGGCTCGCACAGCATGTTCACCGGTAGACCCGCACCCACCAACGGTTTTGGCCGAACGTGCGCCTGAAGTATTTGTGATTGGCGGTGCGGAGATATACGCGGCCATGTTGCCGCTGGCAAGTCGTATCATCGTCACGGAGATCAGGCAGCATTTCGACGGCGACGCTTTGTTTCCAGCACTTGATCCCCATTTATGGCGCGAGGTGTCGCGACAGCCACAAGCACCGAGTGGAACCCCGCAGGTGACATTTGATTTTGTTGAATACAGGAGGCAATGATGTCAGGAGCAGGATTTCACGTTCACGGCCCGCACGACCACGCGGTTGAGCACGCTGCCCACGGCAGCCACGATGACGATGGCGATGGCAGTTTCTCCAGCCGCATTGCGGTCATGACGGCGATCATCTCCACCGTCGGCGCCTTGTTCTCCTATCAGGGCGGCGCAACCCAAAACGACGCCATGATTTACAAGAACAACGCGGCCATCAAGAAGACCGAGGCGTCCAACCAGTGGAATTACTACCAGGCCAAGAGCAACAAGCAAAACCTCGCCGAGCTGGCGATGGCCCTGCCCGGCGTGGACGTCGAGAAATACAAAAAGGAAGTGGCGCGCTACAAGAGCGAAAAAGAAGACATCAAAAAAGAAGCCGAGGCACTTGAGGCCGCTTCCAAAAAATGGGACGAAGAATCCGAGAAAAAAATTCATTTGCATCACCGCTGGGCGCAGGCCATGACGGTGATGCAGGTGGCGATTGCCCTCGCCGCCATCACCCTGCTCACGCGCAAACGCTGGATGAAAATGGCCGTGTACATGGCGACCGGGATTGGCGGCGTGCTCGCAGGAATGGCGCTGCTGCACCTGTAGGACTGCCCTGTCGCAGCAACGCGACAGGCGCGAAAATTCCTGTTGCAGCGCGCCTGATTGGTCTTAAACTCCGCAACGCGTCCGGTGGGTTTCCCCGGACGCGTTTTTCTTTGCCGGTCCGGCTACCGGTATTTCACACCCCTCACGCCTGCGAGGCGCATCCATGAAATTCCGCTTCCCCATCGTCATCATCGACGAAGATTTCCGCTCCGAAAACACGTCGGGCCTGGGCATCCGCGCGCTCGCCGATGCGATTGAGAAGGAAGGCATGGAGATTCTCGGCGCCACCAGCTACGGCGACCTCTCGCAGTTCGCCCAGCAGCAGTCGCGCGCATCGGCCTTCATCCTATCGATTGACGATGAGGAATTTACCCCCAGCCCGGAGCTCGACCCCGCGGTGCTGAGCCTGCGCAAGTTTATTGAAGAGATTCGATTCAAGAACGCCGAGATCCCGATCTATCTCTACGGTGAAACCAAGACCTCGCGCCAC
>JANLTL010000526.1:0-4164 GCA_031362905.1 Burkholderiales bacterium
GCGCTGACCCCTTCTTCACCGGTAATCGCCTCAATCACGCGATAGCCCTTGGCGGTCAGCACGTCACGTGCCAGCTTCATGTTCTTCTCGTTGTCTTCGACCACCAGCACCAGTTCACCCGCCATGAAGCTCTCCTTGTTCGGCTTGCAAGGCCACCGGCAATTCCAGCGGCAATGTAAATGTAAACGTCGAGCCCTCACCCACCGCGCTCTCGAGCCACAGGCGCCCGCCATGCAGCTCGACGAAGCTCTTGGTCAAGGCCAGTCCGAGGCCGGTGCCTTCGCCCTTCTTGGTGACATCGGTGCCGACCTGCTTGAACTCCTCGAACACGGCGGCCTGGTCCTGGGGCGCGATGCCGACCCCGGTGTCGCGCACCGCCACGTGCGCAAAGCCGTCTGCATAGTGCGCCAGCACCGTGACGCGGCCGCCTTCGGGCGTGAACTTCACCGCGTTCGAGAGCAGGTTGAGCAGGATCTGCTTGACCTTGCGTTCATCCCCGTGCAAGTCGCCGACGGCGGCGTCAATCCCGGTGGCCAGCGTCAGGCCATGGCGCAAGGCGCGCTCGCGCACCAGGGTGATCGCATTGTCGATCGCCGCCGGCAGGTTGTAGTCGGAGAGATTCAACTCCATGCGCCCGGCCTCGACCTTGGCCAGGTCGAGGATGTCGTTGATCAGCGAGAGCAGATGCTTGCCCGAGGTGTGGATGTCGTCGGCGTATTCGGCCTGCTTCTCGTTGAGGTCGCCAAACATCTCCTCGCCCAGCACTTCGGAGAAGCCGATGATCGCGTTCAGCGGCGTGCGCAACTCGTGGCTCATGTTGGCCAGGAACTCGGACTTGTGCTTGCTGGCGATTTCGAGCTGGCGGTTCTTGGTTTCGATCTCGCGGAACAGGCGCACGTTTTCGATCGCGATCACCGCCTGGTCGGCGAAGGTGCGCAGCAGTGCCAATTGATTGGTGGTCATCACACCGACCCCGGCGCGCGGCACCGTGATTGCGCCGATCGCCACGCCCTCGCGCAACAGCGGCGCCACGCTGGTCGAGCGATAGCCGAGCTTGCGCGCGTGTGCGGCGGCCGCCGGCAGAACTTCCGGCGCTTCGATATCGCTCACCTGCAAAACGCTGCAATCGAGGACCGCCTGCCCGACAAAGCTGTCGCGACTGAGCGGCATCGGATACAGGCTGTTGAGCACGGTTTCGTCATTCATGTCGAGGCTGCCGCGTGCGCGCATGTGCAATTGCCCGCCGTCTACCAGAATCAGGCCGACGCGATGGCCCTCGAACAGGCGGATCGCACTCGAGACAATGGCGTCAAACACCGGTTGCTCGTTGGTCGGTGAATTGCTGATCACGCGCAGGATTTCACTGGTTGCAGTTTGCTGCTCGAGCGTCTCGGTAAGCTCGCTGGTGCGCTGATCGACCTTGCGCTCCAGGCCGCTGTACGACTCCTTCAGATCGACCGCCATGGTGTTGAACTGATCGGCCAGCGCTTCGAGCTCATCGCCGGTCTTGACCACGATCTCCTGCTGCAAATTGCCGGCGCCAATCTGGGCTGCGCCTTCCTGCAAGGCGCGAATCGGTTGCACCATGCGCCGCGCCATGATCACGCTGGCGAGGATCGAGAGGATCAGTGCCACCAGCAACACCCCGCCGGTGCGATACATCGAGGCCAGCACCGGCACCAGCACTTCCTCGCGCGGCACCTCGACAAACACGCGCCAGTCGAGCGAGGGGATCGGCGCATAAGCGACCAGCACATCGCGCCCCTCACGGGTGCGCACTTCGAGCTGGCGCGAACCCTCTTCGCCGGGCTTGGCGGCGTTGTTGGTCGGGGCATCGGCCGGCATGGCGCGCGCCGCAATCACCTGCGGCTGCTTGATCCACTCAAGTTTTTGCAGCACCAGGCTGATGTCCGGGTGCGCCACCAGGTGCCCCTCGGCATCGACCACATAGGAAATGCCCGCCTTGCCGATGCGCAATTGCGAGACCACGTCCCACACAAACTTGAGATTGACCTCGACCGCCGTGGTGCCGCTGTCCTGCCCGCCGGCAGCGCGCGCGATCGCCATGTAGGGCTCGGTGTCCTTGCGGAAGGTGACCGGGCCGAAATAGGTGCGACCGTCCTTGGAGCCGACCACGCGCGGGTCGTTCTTGAGGTTGGTCGCAGGTGCCAGTGCATCCATCGCCAGGCGCGACACCCGCACCTGCTCCTCGCCATTGCGGTCGATCCATACCGCCTCGGTGATCTGCGGCGCCTGGCGCAACAGCTTGAGGAATTCAATGCGGCGCTGCTCCGAGGCAGACGAGCCTTCCTGCACCCGCGGCAGCGCCGTCCAGCCCAGCTCATGCTCGATGCCGCGCACGTACTGCTCGATGCGGTAAGCGGCCGCGTCGGCCTTCTCGCGCTGCAGTGCAAACAGCGCCAGCTTGCTCTCGCCGTAGGCGAAGTACAGGCTGATGGCGCCGCTCGCGACCAGCGCGCCGCCCACCAGCGCGGTGATCAGCGTGGCGTACTTGGCAAACAGGCGCAGGCGGATGGCCATGGGTTGGGTTTGTGAAAGCGGGTTCGCAGGAGAAATATGCCCGAAACGATTCTAGCGGGCTGATACGGCATAAGCACGTGAATATTCACACCCCAAGGCGCTCTGGGTGAAGCGAAAAAGCATGCATATTCAGAGCAAAAGTAGCTCAAGAGGCGCTTGCACCAAGGGTTTCAGGCTGATGGCTGGTTGGCAATTTGATGCTCTAGCGGTTCCGGAAACACCTGTTGCGCCAGTACATCGCCATAAAACCGCCGCACCAGCTCGCGCCGCCGCGCGGCCTCACCCAATGCCGGATCGAGCGACGAGAGCACGATCTTTTGCGCCGTTTCGAACATCTGCAGCGCCATCAGCGCTCGTGCTGAACCGGTCATCGCGGCGAAGCGTTCGGTAAGGAGCGCTTCGATATCAGGGCTGGTGTCATTCATGACCGGCATCTTTGAGTAAATCCGTCAAGTCTAACTGCGCTGCCCATTGTGTGAGATACACCCGGTCCAGCGGCGCTTTGAGCAACAAGCCCACGTCACGGCGCTGCTGTTCGGAACGAGAGTCGCGCGACCATTCAAGTTTGGAAAGGATCAAGTCTTCAATGCTAACGATCCATGCCGCGATCCCCGCGATATCGACCCGCCTGCGGCGCGCAAATTCTCCAAGCCGGTACGCACTGCCTTTACGCGGGATCAAGTCAATCTTGACCAGCGTCGGCAAATGCAGAATGTTCCATGGGCGCGCACTGCCGAGCGCTGCACTGATCGCGTCCGCATCTGCGTGATACTCCGCGCCAAGCGCATCCATCAGGCGCTCCACTTTCCCAGCTTCCAGGGCCACCACGAGATCGACATCGCGCGTCATGCGCGGCCGCGCGTAAAAACTCATTGCGAGCGAGCCAGTCAGCATGTATGGAATCCCCGCGCCATCAAGACGGGCGCAAACGTCCTGCAGCGCGGAAAGTTCGGGAGTGGTGGTCATGGGCGCAAGTCTATTCGATCTCCTCGACCGCCTGCGTTGCAGGGATTCACTCAATCACCTTGTCCGCGCTGATTAACAACGCTTGCGGAATCTTCAGTCCCAGCGCCTTGGCAGTCTTGCCATTGATGAACATTTCAAATTTCACCGGCTGCTGGACCGGCAGGTCGGCCGGTTTGGCGCCTTTGAAAATTTTGTCGACGTATACGGCGGCGAGGCGGTAGTTGTCGGCAAAACTGGGGCCAAAGTTCATCAAGCCGCCTGCTTCCGTGTATTGGCGAATCGACGCGACCGAGGGCAGTTTGCTCTTGAGGGCCAGGTCCGCGATGGTGCGCAGGTGCGGCGTGAAGAGTTGATCCTGAATCAGTAGCACCCCGCCGGCAGCCTCCCGTTTCATCTGGACAAAAGCCGCTGCAATTTCCCCGGCCTCTCTGACTTCGACCGGAAGCAGCTTGACGCCAACCCGTTGAGCGGCATTCTTGAGGTTGTCAAGAGTCAGCGCCGCGGTGCCTGCGCTCGACGGATTGAGCAGCACGGCCACGCGCTTGAGTCCGGGCTGAATGTCAAGCAGCATGCCGAGCAGCTTCGTGATGGTGTCGCCCGGCATGTTCGAGCCGCCGGTGATATTGCCGCCGGGGCGCGCAAGACTCTTGACAAAAC
>JANLTL010000569.1:0-2094 GCA_031362905.1 Burkholderiales bacterium
GCGCATCGGCCGCATGATCCTCGCTGCGCGTGACCAGCATGCGCTGACCGAAGTGCTGATCATTGCCGCGGCGTTGTCGGTGCAGGACCCGCGCGACCGGCCGGCCGACAAGCGCGATGCGGCCGACCGCGCACACGCCAAATTTCACGCCGAGAAATCCGAATTCATGGCCTGGCTCAGGCTCTGGGCGTTTTTTAATGAAAGCCGCGACGAGCTTTCCAGTCGCAAACTGGCGGGCGCCTGCCGCGAGCATTTCCTGTCCTTCATGCGCATGCGCGAGTGGCGCGACATCCATTCGCAGTTGCACACCATTGTGGCCGAGCACAAGTGGCGCATGAACGACAAGCCCGCCACCTTCGAGCAAATTCACCGCGCGCTGCTTGCCGGCCTGCTTGGCAACATCGGGATGAAGAGCGAGACCGATGCGACCTTCACCGGCGCACGTGGCATCAAGTTTCACGCCCACCCTGGTTCGGTGCTGGCCAAAAAGGCCGGCCGCTGGGTGATGGCCGCCGAACTGGTCGACACCACGCGCCTGTACGCGCGCACCCTCGCTACCATCGAGCCGAACTGGATCGAAACGGTCGGTGAGCATCTGTTGAAAAAATTGCACACGGATCCGCACTGGGAAAAAGCGCGTGGCCAGGTCGCCGCCTTCGAGCGCGGTGTGCTCTATGGCCTGCCGATTTACACGCAGCGGCGTGTCGACTACGGTGCGATCGATGCCAGGCACGCGCGCGAAATATTCATCCGCGCAGCGCTCGCCGAGGGCAACCTCGAAACCCGCGCACCCTTCTTCGCGCACAACCAGAAGCAGATACGCGAGATCGAGGAGCTGGAGCACAAGTCGCGCCGTCCCGATGTGCTGGTCGATGATGAATTGATCTTCGCTTTTTATGCTGCACTGGTGCCGCCAGACGTGTGCAACCTGAAGTCCTTCGATGCGTGGCGCAGCGAGGCCGAAAAGAAGGACCCGAAGCTGTTGTTCCTCAAACGCGCCGACCTGATGCGCCACGAGGCGGCCGGCATCACCACAGAAGTATTTCCCAAGCAATTGCGCCTGGGTGCAGGCGGCACCGAATTTGCCCTCTCCTATCACTTCGAACCAGGCAGCCCGCGCGACGGCGTGATGGCGACGGTGCCCATCGCGGCGTTGAACCAGATCGTCGATACGCGCACCGAGTGGCTGGTGCCCGGCATGCGCCGCGAGAAGGTGCAGGCGCTGCTCAAGTCACTGCCGCAACGCCTGCGCCGTCACTGCGTGCCGCTCCCCGAATTTGCCGCGCGCTTTTGTGATGAGGTCAAGCCGACCGACCTGCCGCTGGCACAGGCGGTGGCGCAGTTCGTGCGTGACCAGACCGGGCTGGCCGTTCCGCTGGAGACCTTTCGCGCCGACACCCTGCCCGCGCACCTGGTGATGAACTTCAAGCTCGTCGACGAGCATGGCCGCCAACTCGACCTCGGCCGCAATCTCGCCGAACTCAGGGCCACGCACCGGGCCGGCATCGAGCAGAGCTTTGATCGCCTTGCCGCCAGGGCAGGTGCAAATGCCGGTGAGGGGGTAAACGGGGGGATGGGCGCTCGCACCGGTAGCACCGGAGTGTCAGGTAGTGCGGGCGGCCGCATCCTTCACGCGGACCATACCAACTGGGACTTTGGTGATCTCGAGGACATTGTCGAAGTCCACAACCTGATTGGCTATCCGGCGGTTGTGGATCACCACACCTGCGTCAACGTCGAGTTGATTGACGCGCAGGCAGATGCGGATGCTGCTCACCGCAAAGGTGTGATGCGTCTCCTGCATTTGCAGATGAAGGAACAGATAGCGGGGCTGCGCAAGGCGCTGCCGGTGCGAAAGCTCGGCATACTGTTTTTGCCTTTTGGATCCGAAGCGGAGCTCACCGAACAACTCATCGAAGCGGGGCTCACGCGTGCCTGTCTCGCCGATCCGCTGCCGCGCAAGCAGGCCGACTTCATGAGCCGGCGCGGCGACGCCAAAGTCAAGCTCGGTCTCATCACTCAGGAGATCGCGGGCCTGCTGGGGCGCATCCTGGAGGAACATCAGGCGCTCAGCAAGAAGCTCGCCGGCGCCAA
>JANLTL010000579.1:0-1600 GCA_031362905.1 Burkholderiales bacterium
TGTGTCAGTGCGCGCTTGAATGCCCTGGCGAACGTCTGGTCATACAGGTGATGCCGTCGTACTACGCCGCTGCGCGGATCGGTGGAATGGGTGGCTTGTGGAAACACCCAGAACCATGTCCAGGATCCGCCGGCGCGCGGAAATTTTCGATTCAAGGCATCGGGCATCTCGACACCACCACGTTCCGCCGCCTGATCGGCACCCCACAATATGTGTGCGCGTGCGAGTTGCGATTTCAGGGCGGGAATCAGTGTTTGCGGCAACATCACGGCGCGGTCTTTGCCGCCCTTGCCTTCGCGCACGATGATCGCGCCGCGCTCAAACTCGACATCCTTCACCCGCAAACGCAAGCCTTCGCTGATACGCATTCCGGTGCCGTAAAGTAATTGCGCGAGAAGCCTGTATTCGCCTTCCATCAAGTCGAAAATATTTGCGACTTCTTCGCGGGAAAGTACGACGGGTAGGCGTTTGCGCGTCTGCGGCCGGCCAATCTCCGTCATCCATGGCAGATCGATCGCAAGCACCTTGCCGTAAAAGAACAACAATGCGCAAAGTGCAACCTTGTGGGTGGACGCCGATACTTTCCGCTCGTTCACGAGCCATGAAAGAAACGCCTCCACTTCCGGCCCGCCCATTTCACTTGGGTGCCTTCGCCCATGAAATCGAATGAAAAATCGTACCCAGTAAACGTAAGCGTCCTCGGTTCTAATACTGTAGTGAAGGTAACGAATGCGTTCACGCAGCTGATCCAGTACCTTTTTTGACGCTAATGGGGGAAGCAATGGGTTGCTGTTTTTCACATGAATTTAATACTGTGTAAATATACAGTCTACGGCAACTTCTCCCAAGAAACAAGCGGCATTCGATGAGGTTGGCGGCGGCGAGTTAAATTGACAGCGTTCCGCGTTAATATGCAAAACTGTCAACTTAAATACAAGTTAGCCGACGAAATTGCGCCTGGGCAGTGACTTGCTGCATACTTCATTTTGTCGCATTAGCATGGGAGTGTACGCATGGGAAACGTAAAGTCTATTGAGAAGGCTGTGGAATCGCTGCCCCCTTCGGACCTAGCCGAATTTCGACGGTGGTTTGCTGAATACGATGCCGCCGCATGGGACACGCAAATTGAACAAGACGCTGCCTCCGGAAAGTTTGACGGGCTCGCGGCGGAAGCGCTTGCGGACTATCGCTCTGGCACGGCGCGAGAGCTTTGAAGCACACGGCGTCAAAGCGCTTTTGGCAGTGTCTCGACAAGCTACCTTCTGAAATTCAAATACTGGCGCGGAATAGCTACGCTCAACTGAAGACCGATCCAACGCACCCATCACTGCATTTCAAGACGGTGGGCAACGGCAAATTTCACAGCGTCAGAATTGGTCTCTATTTCAGGGCACTTGGGCTCCCGGTTCCGGGTGGTGTTCACTGGTTCTGGGTTGGCAGTCATGGCGAATACGACAAACTCGTCGGCTAACTCGTCGTTCCAGAGGACGCCGCAAAAGCGCGGCGCCTCTGAACTCGGACGTTATGCGTCATGAAACAAAAGACATTTACCCTGATTGAAAAGGTTGGTCTTGGAATTGCGGTTGTGGGCTACCTTGCG
>JANLTL010000600.1:0-8374 GCA_031362905.1 Burkholderiales bacterium
GTTTTGGTTTGACGAAGAAGAAAAGCGCAGCCGCCGCCAAATGATGAAGGGCGCGCGCGAGGCTCTGCTCACCGACTTGCCGGGTGTGCGTTTGTCGTCAGACCAGAGCTACCGCGAACTCGATCTCGCCATTGAGCTCAGCAACGCGCGCGGCACGCCGCTGCCGCAGGATCTGCACGATCACATCATGACCGTGCTGCGGCGGCGTGGCATGACCACCAAGAAAAGTTCGATCCACATCAACGCCTATTTTGGCGACTACGACAAACTGTCGATGGCCAAGCTGATGGTCAAGGAGTTGTGGGGCGAAGACCTCGACACCACGCGTGACGATTGGCTGTTTATCGGCGACTCGGTCAACGACGCCGGCATGTTCGAGTTTTTCCCCCTTACCGTTGGCGTTGCCAACGTGCGCAAGGCGCTCGATCAACTGCCGAAGGCGCCGGCGTATGTGACGGCCGGTGAAGGTGGCGGAGGCTTTGCCGAGCTCGTCAATTTGCTTCTGGCTGCGCGCGACAAATAGCGCGGGTTTGCGGGGCCGTGTCCATTGGCGCTGTCAGGCTGGCCGGGTGTATCGCGCTGGCGCGCTACGGCAGCGTGATTCCGGTCAAGGCTTGGTAATAGCGGATCACCGCCGCGTCGTCTTCATGCGCGTGTCCCAATGCGAGCGCCGACAGCAACACCTGATGACTCTGGCTGCCGACCGGCACCGGTGCGCGCAGTGATTTGGCCATGTCCATCGCCAGGCCGACATCCTTGGTGAGGATCGGCATCGCTGCAGTGACGGTGCGGTCGCCAGTGAGAATGCGCTTCATGCGGTCGCCTGCCATCCAGCTCATGCCGGAACTGGCCATCACCACATCGTAGATCTTGTGTGGGTCGAGTCCCGCCTTGATGCCGAGCGCGAAGGCTTCGGCGGCGGCTGACAGATTGATGGCGGCCATCAGGTTGTTGACCAGTTTCATTTTGCCGCCGTCCCCTGGAGTGTGGCTCACCACAAAGCGCTTGTCACTCATCGCGACGAGCACTGGCTCGCAAGTGTTGAGCACTTCCACGCTGCCCGCCAACATCATGCTGATGGTGCCGGCGGCGGCGCGCACCGGGCCGCCCGAAATCGGCGCATCGAGCAAGTGCAAGCCGCGCGCGGCGAGCTCGGCCGCAATCGATGCGGTGTCCTCCGGCGCAATCGTCGAACACATGATGACGATGCCGCCCTTGGGCAAGGTCTGGGCAATGCCGTTTGCACCGAAGCACACGTCGCGCGTTTGCGCGGCATCGACTACCACGGTGATGACGATTTGCGCTTCGCGCGCGATGGCGGCAGGGTGCTCGCGCACTTCGGCACCCGCTTCACGCGCCAGGAGGTTGCGCGCTGGATTGACGTCGCGCACCAGCACTTGATACCCGCCGCGCAGCAGGGAGTGCGTTAGCCCCAAGCCCATTGCGCCGGGGCCGATGAGGCCGATGGAAGTTGCCATGTCGTGGGTAACCGTGGATGATTGGGACGAATCGAGTGTGAAATTGTGAGTGAAAATGGCGGCGAAATGACGCGTGCAGCGCGGGGTGCGCACGGCGCTTCGGTAGAATAGCGCGTTTCCTCAACGGCTTTTCAGATGACCGCTGTCACCACCTCGTTCGGCCTGGTTGGTCTGGGCAAAATGGGCGCGAACATGGCGCGCCGTATGGCGCAGGGTGGCGTGCGCGCGGCCCTGTTTGATCAAAGCGCCGAAGTGACCAATGCGCTGGCAGCCGAGATCAAGTCACCCGCTGCGACGAGCCTCGCCAAACTGGTGGAGCGCGTCACCGCGCCGCGCGTGCTCTGGCTGATGTTGCCGGCCGGGGACGCGACCGAGCGCGCGATCGGCGCACTCGCGCCCCTGTTGTCGGAGGGCGATGTGATCGTCGATGGCGCCAACAGTTTTTATAAAGACTCGGTGCGGCGCGCTGCGATGTTGAAGCGCAATGGCCTGCTTTACGTCGATGCCGGCGTTTCAGGCGGTGTGCATGGTCTTGCCAACGGCTATTGCCTGATGCTGGGCGGTGATGAAGAAGCAGTCGCGCGCATCAAGCCTTACCTGCGTTTGCTCGCGCCGCAGCGTGGCGGGCCCGGCAGCGTGCCGGGTGGGGCGCCAGCCGCGATGGCCGATCCCGTGGCAGAAGCCAGCGGAGCGGCGGGCTGGCTGCATGTTGGCCAAAGCGGGACCGGACATTTCGTCAAGATGGTGCACAACGGCATTGAGTACGGCATGATGCAGGCGCTCGCTGAAGGCTTTGCGCTGATGGGCGCGAAAAGGGAATTCGACCTTGACCTTGCTGCCGTCGGCGAACTCTGGAAGCACGGCAGTGTGGTGCGTTCCTGGCTGCTCGACCTCACTGCCGATGCGCTCAAGGCCGATGCTAGCCTTGATGGCATCAAACCCTTCGTGCCCGACTCCGGCGAGGGCCGCTGGACGGCGCTTGAAGCCGTGGAGCTTGGCGTGCCGGCACCAGTGATGAGCCTCGCGTTAATGATGCGCTACGCTACCCAGGGCAACAATGATTACGCTGCCAAGCTGCTCGCCAAGATGCGCCAGGGCTTCGGTGGTCATGCGGTGAAAACGGATTGAGACCGAATTGACAACCACTTTGCAAAACGACACCTTCCTGCGCGCACTGTTGCGCGAGCCGGTGTCTTACACCCCCGTCTGGATGATGCGTCAGGCCGGGCGCTATTTGCCCGAGTACAACGCCACGCGTAAACAGGCTGGTTCGTTCCTCAAGCTGTGCAAGACGCCATCCGCGGCGACCGAAGTGACGTTGCAGCCGCTGGAGCGTTTTCCGCTCGATGCGGCGATCTTGTTTTCCGACATCCTGACCATCCCCGATGCGATGGGCCTGGGCCTGTATTTCGCTGAAGGGGAAGGCCCAAAATTTGAGCGCACCGTGCGCGACGAAGCGGCAGTGGCCAAACTGGCGGTGCCCGACATCGGCTCTGAGCTCAGGTACGTGACCGATGCGGTATCCGAGATTCGCCGCGCGCTCAAAGGCCGGTTGCCGTTGATCGGTTTCTCTGGCAGCCCGTGGACTCTGGCTTGCTACATGGTGGAGGGCCAGGGCAGCGCCGACTACCGGATGGTCAAGACCATGCTGTATCAGCGGCCAGATCTGATGCACCGCATGCTCGATGTCACTGCGCGCGCAGTGATCGCTTACCTCAATGCCCAGATTGCCGCCGGGGCGCAAGCCGTGATGGTGTTCGACAGTTGGGGTGGTGTACTGTCGGCGGGCGCGTATCAGGCGTTTTCGCTGCGCTACCTGCGCCAAGTCATCGCAGGATTGACCCGGGAAGTGGATGGGAAGCGAGTACCTGCTATCGTTTTTACCAAAGGTGGTGGCTTGTGGATTGAAGACATTGCCGCCATTGGCTGCGACGCCGTGGGCGTCGACTGGACCATTGAGTTATCAGAAGCACGCCGCCGCGTAGGCGGGCAGGTTGCGTTGCAGGGCAACCTTGACCCCGCCGTGCTGTTCGCGCCGCCTGAGGTGATACGTACTGAGACGGGCAAGGTGCTCGCCTCGTTTGGACATTGCGGGGCAGGCGCCGGCCATGTGTTCAACCTTGGCCACGGCATCTCGCAGTTCACGCCGCCTGAACATGCGGCAGCGCTGGTGGCAGCAGTCCACGAATTGAGTCCCGCCTATCACCGCTGACCCTGGGCTGACCTTGGCGCCGGCGAGGTGGTCATCGGCGCCATGGCCGTGTGGGGCCGGAGGCAGGTTCGGCGACGCTACATTGGCATGGGCATATCCGACGCTGTGAGGGAGGCGAACGCACCGCCCCAGTACACAAGGGTTTGCAGGGGATATGCTCGCAGAACGCCAAATCATGCGGGTTTGCGGGCTTATGCCTCGCAAAGCGAGTATTCATGCGGTTCCCGGCGGGGGTTTTGCGCCAACAAGAGCTTGACTTATGCACAAAAATGGGCTTGCCCGCGCATCGTTGCGTCGCCGCAACGCTGGTACCGGGGCGGTTTTTTAAGTGATTGATTCAAAAGAGGTTAATCCGAGCAACTTTTATGAGCAACACCCCTGAAAGCCTTGTTGCATCAGGCTTTCAGGGCGGCTCGGCCGAGTTGTCAACATAATTGTCCACAGGTTTTGTGAACATCGCCCAAGCCCTTTTGCAAGCAGGTGTTTAGACATCACACTTCACCTTTCACATTAACTGCGCACGCTGTTTTCTCATGCCTTTTGTCAAAGTCGCACTCGATGTACCGCTGCCGGCGCTGTTCGATTACGCGCTGGCTGACGCGAGTGACGTCGACGACATCATTGGCAGACGGGTGGTGGTGCCCTTCGGGCGGCGCGACATCGTCGGTGTGGCGCTCGATGTCGTTGCCACAACCAGCATCGACCCCGCCAAAATCAAACCGCTGCGCGCAGTGTTGCGCGACGTGCCGGCGCTGGACGCGGCGTGGCGCGCGTTGCTGCAGTTTTGCGCCGACTACTATCACCACCCGCTCGGTGCTGCCGTGCTGGCAGCCTTGCCGGGCGGTTTCAAGACGCCCGCCGCGCTCAGCCCCCTGCTATGGACCCGCCTGGTGTGGGCCGGTCCGCCATTCGCGGGGAAGAAAAGCGAACGCATCCGCGCTGCGCTGGCAGCAAGACTCGTCGAGGCCGGCGCTGCGGGGGTGTACGGCTACGCGCTGACCAGCCTTTCGCCCAAGGCCATGGTCCACCTGACTCAGTGGCATGCTGATGGCGTCATTGTCCAAGCCGCCCCCGCGGTGCCGGATGAAGCGGTTGAACCAGCCCGATCGCCTTTGCCAGGCGCCGGCGCGCCAGCCCTGCACCCGGAACAGTCTGCAGCGCGGGCTTCGATCGCGGCGGCGCTGGACGCCCCCGCCAGCGTGCCGCTGCTGCTGCATGGCGTCACGGGCAGCGGCAAGACCGAGGTCTACCTGCACGCCGCCGCGGCCGCGCTCGCTCGCGGCCGGCAGGCACTATTGCTGGTACCTGAAATCAACCTCACCCCGCGCCTCCTGCAACTGGTTCGCGAGCGCTTTCCGGCCCAGACCATCGTCGCACTGCACAGCGGCCTCAACGAGAGCGAGCGCCTGCATGGCTGGCTGCTGGCACACACCGGGGCCGCCGATATCGTCCTCGGCACACGGCTCGCCGTGCTCACACCCCTGCCGCGCCTGGGACTGATTGTGGTCGACGAAGAACACGACGCGTCGTTCAAGCAACAAGAGGGCATGCGCTATTCGGCGCGTGACCTCGCCGTGTTTCGTGGTCATCAGGAGCGCGTGCCGGTCGTGCTCGGATCCGCCACGCCTTCGCTGGAAACCTACGCGCATGCCGAGTCGGGGCGTTACCACAAGCTTGTCTTGCGCACGCGCGCCGTGCGCGATGCGGTGTTGCCATCGATCCGGCTGGTCGATCTGAACGTCACGGCGCACGAACATGGCGTCACCTTGCCGGTGTGGGCGGCGCTCAAGGCACGCCTGGACGCGGGCGAACAAAGCCTGGTGTTTCTCAACCGTCGCGGTTTTGCGCCGGTACTGTCGTGTGCCGGTTGCGGCTGGGTGAGCGCCTGCACACGCTGTACGGCTTATCTGGTGCTGCATCGGCAAGGCAGCGCGGCCAGTTTGCGCAGCGACGGCATGCTCACGCGCGGACGACTGGTGTGCCATCACTGCGGCCTCGATACCGGCGTGCCGGAGCGCTGCCCGACCTGTGGCAATGTCGACGTGCGCGCTTACGGGCAGGGCACGCAACGGCTGGAGTCGCGCGTGGCCGAGCGCTTCCCCGCGGCGCGCGTGCTGCGCATTGACCGCGACTCGACCGCACGCAAGGGTGCCGCCGAGCGCTTGCTCGCGCAAGCCCATGCCCATCCGGAGGCGGGCGGCGCAGATATCCTGATCGGCACGCAAATGCTCGCCAAGGGTCATGATTTCAAACGCCTCACTCTGGTGGCGGCCCTCAATGTCGATACCGCGCTGTTCAGCGCCGACTTTCGCGCCAGCGAGCGCCTGTTCGCGCAGATGATGCAGGTGTCGGGCCGTGCCGGTCGCACCGAACAGCCCGGCGAAGTGTTGATTCAGACACGCAACCCGGGCCACCCCTTGTTTCAGGCGCTGCTTGATCATGACTACGACCGCTTTGCACGCAACCTGCTCAAAGAGCGCCAGTCGGCCGGGTTGCCGCCGGCCGGCTTTCAGGCGATGCTGCGTGCCGAAGCCAAAACCCTTGAAGTCGCGCTCGATTTTTTGCGCAGCGCCGCAGCCCTGGGTGAAGACGAAAGCCAGGTCATGATCTACGACGCGGTGCCGATGACCATCACGCGCCTGATGAACGTCGAGCGCGCGCAGTTGATGGTCGAATCGCGTTCGCGGCGCGCCCTGCAGGCATTTCTGTCGCGCTGGACGGCGTGGCTCTATGCCAATGCCCCGCGCGGCGTGCGCTGGCATCTGGAAGTGGATCCACTCGATATTTGAGTCGATTCGCACAGGATGCCGTGACCGTAATGGCTGCGCCCGCAGTCTTGGCGGCAGACCCGTACTCCCGAGCCGCGGGAGCATCAATCAAAACAAAACGGCGCCCGCAGACGCCGTTTCGACTGCCGCGCGAACCAGCGCGGCGCACAACATTCGCAATCCCTATTTCGCAGCGTTCACCATGTAGACCACGGCGGCTTTGAGGTCCGCGTCAGACGCGGCCATTGCCGTTCCCTTCGCCGGCATGGCGCCCTTGCCTTTGATCACGGTTTGCGTAAGCGCGTCGATGCCCTGGCCCAGGCGTGGCGCCCAGGCCGTCTTGTCGCCAAATTTCGGGGCATTGGCAACAGCGGTGGCATGGCATACCTGACACGACGCGTCGTACAGCGCTTTGCCTGCATCTGCCTTCGCACCGGCGGCCGGGGCAGCGGCGGCAACGACCGGCGGTGGGATCACCACCGCTGGCGCCGCTGCCGCGGGTGCTGCAGTCGCGGCTTCCGCAGCCTTGGCCGGTGCGGCTGGCGCGGCGGGTTCCTTGAAGCTGGCGCCAGCTGCGTTGGCCATGAATGCGACGGCGCGCGCCACTTCGACATTGTCAAGATCCGGATTGCCGCCCTTGGGCGGCATCCCCTTGGCATTGCCTTTGATCGCATCAGCGGTCAGAGTCTCAAAACCTTCCTTGATGCGCGGCGCCCAGGCAGTCTTGTCGCCAAACTTGGGCGCGTTGGCAGCGCCAGTGTCATGGCAGGCGGCGCAAATCGCTTTGTAAACCTGTTCCCCAGTCTGGAAAACCTTGGGTGCATTGGCATCACGCACGGTCACCGTAGCCACCGGCTTGATGCGCTCCGCGACAGTCTCCGGCTTTTTGGTCTGCGGCGCATCGGAACCTTGCTGGCCGCCGGTGACATAGGCTACCAGGAGGCCAATCAGGGACAGCGGAATGGCAAACGCCAATATCACTACAGTGATCAGCTGCTTGGGCGTCTTGATCGGCGATTCGTGGTGATCGCTCATTGCAAATCCTTTCGGCGCAGGCTGCGCGGGGGGCTGGCCATTCGCGCGCGCAACCGAGCGCACGCACGAGGTTCATAAAGCCATAAATTATACTGGGCTTTACAGCTTTTTGCGTCCCACCAAGAGCGCAAACACGCACGACGGTATAATTTAAAGCCATTCAAACCCGTTACGGGCAGCGCCAGCTTGCCCGCCGTACCTGAATCCACCCGCCGCGCCCGTAGCTCAGATGGATAGAGTACTGCCCTCCGAAGGCAGGGGTCACACGTTCGAATCGTGTCGGGCGCGCCACATTTTCTGCCACTGATGCCGCACCTGATGACTTTCCTCGGCGTTGCGCTGGCCATTTGGGTGTTGCGGCCGTTCGCGCTCCGCGTCGGCTTGGCTGATCTCCCTGGCGGCAGACGCCAACACGCGGACGCCGTGCCGTTGGTGGGCGGCGTGGCAATCGCCCTCGGTATTGCCGTCGCGCTGGCGCTGCGCGGCAGCCTTGCCCCGGCATCGCCCGCCCTCCTTGCCGCAGGGCTCATCGTGACCGTGGCGGGCATGGTGGATGACTTCATCGAACTTTCCGCCCGCGCCAAGCTGATGTTTCAGATGATCGCCGCCAGCGTGTTGGCCGGCGTTGGCGGCGTGCTGGTCTTCCATGTGGGTGCCTTGTTTTCGCCCTCGGTGGTGGCCTTGGGGGTGTTGACGGTAGTGCCTTTCACCTTGCTGGGGATGGTGGGCGTGATGAATGCCATGAACATGATCGATGGCGCGGATGGCCTGGCAGGAGGCGTTGCCCTCTCTGCGCTGCTGTGGTTCGGCACCGCAGCCTGGCTTGCTGGTCTGGCGTCACATGTGTCGCTGATCGGCATGTTTGGCTGCGCCTTCGCGGC
>JANLTL010000605.1:0-4028 GCA_031362905.1 Burkholderiales bacterium
CGATGGTCAATTGATCCAGTTTCGCATGCGCACCGAGCATCCCTGGACATTGACGGCAGTGCCAAGCCGCGTTGGAGCGGGTCCGGAAGGGCTGGCGGGCGGTTCACCGGGAGCCGGCGGGCATTTTCGCGTCAACGGCAAGGATGTATCCGAGACACGCAAGATGACCTTGAAGCCGGAGGACGTGGTGATGCTCGAAACGCCCGGCGGTGGCGGCTACGGCGTTGCTGTCGCTTGAGCCGCACGGTATAAGAGAGAGCAGGCAGCGGCAGCAGCAGCGGTACGAAAGAAAATCCACACAATTTTCACGCAAGGAGACAGACCATGACACAGACAAAGCAATGGCAGGGGACGATTTTTTCCGCAATGGTGCTGCTGGTCACCTTGGCATCAAGTGACGCCGCAGTGGCGCAGCAGCCTTACAAAATAGGCATCTCGGCCGGCCTGACCGGCTATGCCGCCACGGTGGACCGCGCCTGGACCGATGGCGTGAGACTTGCCGCGGATGCACTCAACGCCAAGGGCGGCATCAATGGCCGTAAGCTCGAAGTGATCGTCGAAGACAACCGGTCCGAGCCGCAGGAAGCGGTGACGGTGTACCGCAAGATGATGTCGTCCGACAAGGTCGATATCTTTTTGTCGGGCTGCGTCTCGGCCGGCAACCTGGCTGCCGCCGGCAATGTGGCGCGCGCGCAGATACCGATGGTGTTGTGCTCGATCCTGCCGCAGAACGAGGAGCACGTGAAGTGGGCGTTTTCGACCCTGCCGCCAGCGCGCTTTGAAGTCGAGAAGCGTTTTGAATACCTCAAGGAAAACACGCAAATCCGCAAGGTCGGTGTGTTGCACGACCCGACGCCCTATGCCAATCTGCAAAAAGGCGTGGCCGAAAAAGTGGCTGCGAGCTACGGCTTGACCCTGGCCGGCGTCGATCAATACAAGCAGGACGACGCAGACCTTTCGGTGCAGATCGGCAAGATGAATGCTGCCGGCGCCGGCGCGATTCTGAAGATTGGCCTCGGCGGCACCACCATGACGGCGGCAAAGAACATCAAGCAGCTTGGCTTGCCGCTGCAAATGCTGACCTCGATTGAAGACCTCGCGGTGTTTCGCCCCGTGGCCGATGTGCTGGGTGACAAATTCTTTTTCGTCGCCGCGCCTTCGCAGATCGTCGATGCCCTGCCAGAAGGCGCGCTCAAAAAAGCGATCAATGACTTTCTCACCCCGTGGAAGGCCAAGCATGGCGAGCGCGACCCCAACTGGGCCGGGCGCGGCTGGGACGCGGTGATGATCACTGCGGCGGCCATCGCCAAAGCCAATTCATTTGAGGGGCCGAAAGTGCGCGATGCCCTGGAGACCGTCACCGGGTTTCAGGGCACGACGGGCATCTACAACTTCTCGCCCACGGTGCATCAGGGCATCACGCAAAACCCGTTTGCGCTGGCGACGATTCAGGCTGGCAAGGTGAAGATTGTCAAGTGAGCGGGGCGGGTGGTAAGCGTCTAGTTGGTAACGGGCGGGCTGGTCAGGGTCAGGACGGTAACCAAGCCTGGCTGTCAGTGGCGGGCCTCTCGGGGCGTTACGGCAACGTCGAGGCGCTGCATTCGACCGATCTCACGCTCGCACGCGGCGAGCTGGTGGCCGTGCTTGGGCCGAATGGCGCGGGCAAATCTACCTTGCTGCGCGCCATCATGGGGCTCACGCCCGGCACCGGCAGTGTCATGTTTGACGGCGCCTCGTTGCCCCGCAACGACGCGCAAGCCGTCACCACGCGGGGGGTGATTCTGGTGCCGGAGGGGCGCGGCATTTTCGGGCCGATGACAGTGCGCGACAACCTTGACCTCGGCGCCTATCTGCTCGCCAATCAAGGCGGTGAAATCGCCGCGCGGCTCGAGCGCGTGTTCGCGCTGTTCCCGCGCCTGAAAGACAGACAGACGCAACTGGCCGGCTCGCTGTCTGGTGGCGAACAGCAGATGCTCGCCATAGGCCGCGCGCTGATGGCCGGGCCGCGTCTCTTGCTGCTTGACGAGCCTTCTCTCGGCCTCGCGCCACGGCTTGCAGCGGAGATTCTCGATACCCTGGGCGAACTCAATCGCGCAGGCCTTGGCATATTGCTGGTCGAGCAGCGTGCCCCGCTGGCATTGAAGCTGGCCAAGCGCGCCTACCTGATGGCGGTGGGCCGCGTGGTCGCCGAAGTCACGCCCGATCAAATCGCCTCGCCGCACGATCTGGCGCGCTACTACTTTGCAGCGGCCTGAGATGGGCATCAGTTCACTCAAACTATCGGGCGTGGCAGTGGCGCTGTGCTGGCTGGCCGGTACCGTGTTGGTGGGTTACGCCTTTGTCTCGGGCGGCTACCTCGTCACGGTGCTGGGCTTTGCTGCCCTCTACGCCATCTTTGTTACCGGCCTCAATTTTTTCATGGGCTACACCGGCCAGGTGTCGTTCGGCCAAAACGCCTTTGCCGCGATTGGCGGCTACGTCTCGGCGGTGCTGACCACCGCGTTCAAGTGGCCGGTGTTCGCCGCGATGCCGCTCGGCATTGCCGCAGCCGCGCTGCTCGCGTTGTTGATCGGCTACCCCACGCTGCGACTGCGCGGCCACTATCTGGCAATGGCGACGCTCGCGCTCGGCATGATCGTGCAGGAGATTGCGGTGCAGTGGGACAGCATCACTATGGGTTACACCGGTATCGCGGCGATTCCGCCGCTTGGTGCCTTTGGCTGGGAGTTGCCCAACGAGCGTGCGCAGCTGGCAGCACTGCTCGCGGTGCTGGCGCTGGCGGTGTGGGTCTCGCATCGTCTCAAACACTCACGCATGGGGCACGCTCTGGCGGCCATTGCCGGTAGTGAGGATGCGGCGCGCGCGCTTGGCATTGATGTGGCGCGCTACAAGCTGATCGCTTTTGTGATTGCTGCGGTGTACGCGGCGCTGGCTGGCTCGCTGTTCGCGCACACGGTGGGCTTCGTCAGCCCCGAAGTGTTCGGCCTGCACATGGTGGTGCTGGGCTTCACCATGCTCTATGTGGGCGGCATCGGCAGCGTCTATGGGCCATTGATTGGCGCGCTTATCATCAGCCTGCTGCCGGAAACTTTTCGCAGCTTCAAGGATTATCAAGACTTGGCCTACGGGGCGGCGCTGATCCTGATATTGATTTATGCGCCCAAGGGCTTGAGTTCGCTTGCAGCATTGTGGCGGGCGCGGCGCGTTGCTTGCGTGAAGCAGGAGGGCGCATGATCCTGCTGCGCATTGAGCGGGTCACGCGCCGTTTCGGTGGCCTCACTGCTGTCGACAACGTCAGCTTCGATATTGCGTCTGGGCAGGTGAGCGCGATCATCGGGCCGAACGGTGCGGGCAAGACCACGCTGTTCAACCTGATCTCGGGCTTCATGCCGCCCAGCGAGGGGCGGATTCACTTCGACGGCGAAGACATCACCGCGCGCGCGCCACACCTGGTCGCCGCGCGTGGCATCGTGCGCACCTTTCAACTGGTGCAGTTGTTTCCTGATCTCACCGCTCACCAAAACGTGGAAGCGGGTTGCCATTTGCGCGGCAGTGGCGGCGTGTGGGCAGCGCTAGCGCGCACCGCCAAAGCAAGGCGCGAACTCGATGAGGCCGCAGCCGCAGCGCGCGATTTGCTGTCGTTCGTCGGTCTGGCGGCGCGTGCTCAGGTGCCTGCGTCTGCCTTGCCCTATGGCCTGCAGCGTCTGCTCGAAGTGGCGCGAGCGCTGGCGGCGGCGCCCAAGCTGCTGTTGCTCGACGAACCGGCAGCAGGCCTCAATGCAGTGGAGACCGGACATTTGGCAACTGTGATCCGCGCCATCATCGCCCGTGGCACCACGGTGTTGCTGATCGAGCACGACATGCATTTCGTGATGCGCCTGGCGGCGCATGTTGTGGTGCTCGACTTTGGCCGCAAGATCGCTGAAGGAGGCCCGCAGCAGGTGCAGAAAGATCCGGCAGTGCTCGAAGCCTACCTGGGTGGCGTGGATACGGAGGCGGACGTTGCCTGACCTGACCTTCATTCTCCA
>JANLTL010000636.1:0-7354 GCA_031362905.1 Burkholderiales bacterium
ACCGCCAACTCGGGCCAATCGCGCGTCCGCGTGCTGGCGCGGTGCAGGTGCTCGAGCGTGGCATCCTCGCGCACCCGTTCGCTGGCGGCGCCATGCTTGAGGAAGTATTGCAGCTCTTCCCAGCTCGGCATCGCCGGGGCACAGCCATGGCGCGAGACCACCAGCGCCCCGCAGGCATTGGCATAGGTGCAGCAGCGCGCCAGGTCTTCATCGCGCAGCCAGCCGGAGAGGAAGCCCGCCATGAAGGCATCGCCCGCGCCGAGGATGTTGAACACCTCAACCGGAAAGCCCGGCCCCATGATGCCGGCCTCGATGTCGTCGGGGATTGCGCCGTCGAACACCACGCAGCCCATCGGCCCGCGCTTGACCACGATGGTGCCGCTGGTGAGCGAGCGCAGTTTCTGCAGCGCCGTCAGCGTATCGGTGCTGCCACCGGCGATGTGAATCTCCTCTTCGGTGCCGACCAGCAGGTCGCACTCGGGGATCACTGTTTGCAGGTGCGCGCTGACCTGGTCCGACGGCACGAACCGTTGTTCACCCATGCCGGGGCTGGTGAGGCCCCACAGCACCGGGCGGTAATCGATGTCCAGTGCGATGCGTGTGCCTTGCTGTTTGGCCAGGCGCATCGCCGCGCGGCAGGTTTCATAAGGTTGCGGCTGCGACAGATGGGTGCCCGACAGCAGCAGGGTGTTGGCCGAGCCGATGAAGGCGGCGTCGAAGTCTTCCTGCGCAATCGCCATGTCGGCGCAGTTGTCGCGGTAAAACACCAGGGGGAAGGTGTCGCGGTCGCGGATGCCGAGGAACACCAGGGCGGTGAGCTTTTTTGGGTCAGTGACGACGTGGCTCACGTCCACGCCTTCGGCCGCGAGGAATTCGCGCACGAAGCGGCCGTTGTGCTCGTCGCCGACGCGCGTCAGCATGGCCGGTTTGAGCCCCAGGCGCGCCACGCCGACGGCGGTGTTGGCGGGCGAGCCGCCCATGTATTTGTTGAAGGTCAGCATGTCTTCGAGGCGGCTGCCGATCTGCTCGCCATACAGATCGACGGCAGCGCGGCCGACGCAGATGACATCCAGGGGGCGGGTCCTGACGTGGCGTGTGGTGACGGTGCGCTTCATGGCTTCTTCTTCTTGCCGCGCGCCGGCTGTTCGGCCAACTGGTGACCCGTGCTCACCACCAGGGCCTGCGCCAGTGTGAGCGGCGCCACCAGCGAGCGGAACGGCTTGGAGGAGTCATCGGCCAGCTCGAAACACACCCTGGCCGAGGCCTTGAGCGGGGACAGCGGGCCATCGGTGATGGCGATCACCGGCACGCCGCGCGCGTGCGCCTCGGCCGCCGCGGCGATCACTTCGGGCGAGTAGTGGCGAAAGCTCGCCACCAGCAACACGTCTTCACGCGCCACCGAGCGCAGGCTCTCGCGCAACATGCCGCCGCCGCCGTCGAGCAGGTGGGTACGCAGTTCAAGCTGGTTGAAGGCATAGGCAAGATAGCTCGCCACCGGAAAAGCACGCCGCTGCGCCAGCACATGGATGCGCGCTGCGCCGGCGATCAGCTTAACGGCCGCCTTCAGGCTGGCGGGGGAGACGTTCTCTTCGAGGTGGGCAAGTTCGGCGCTGGCATCACCGACCAATTCGTGCAGCACGCCGGCCGGCGCCGCGGCGCCGTTGCTCTGCTTTTTTCGTATTGCCTCGATGCGCTCGCGATAACTGGTCGAGCGTTCGACCCGCTCCACCAGATGGCCGCGAAACAATTGCTGCATTTCGGAAAAACCGCCGAACCCGAGCGAATTGGCGAAGCGGATCATCGCTGAGGGCTGCACCTCGGTGGCCTCGGCGATGGCCGCCACGGTGCCGAGCGCAAGGTCGTGCGGCTTCTCCAGCGCGAAGCGCGCAATGCGCTGCAACTGCTTGGACATGTCGGGATACGACCGCGAGATCGTCTCCTTCAACTGCTCGTAATTGGTGGCGCGGTCCATGCCTGGGTTGGTTTGCTTGGTGCCTGAAGCGAATTGGCGAAGGAGTTGGTGAAATCAGTTAGAACAAAAATTCTTGCATATTTCAATAATAGAACGTATATTCCAATTTGTCCAGAATTATTTCGAAAGCCGCATCCGTCATGCAGCATGCCCCGGGCCGCGCCGCCCTGTTTCCCGCACCGATGCTGATCACCTGTCTGGTGCTGCTGTCGACGCCGCTGTGGCTCTCCAAGGTCGGGCTGTACCAGTACCTCGCCCTCGAGATCATGATCTGGATGCTGTTCGCCCTCGGCTACAACCTGCTGCTCGGCTACACCGGCCTGCCGTCGTTTGGCCACGGTGCCTACTTCGGCATCGGCGCTTATGCCTTCGGGTTGTTGCAACTGAAGGTCTGGCCCAACCTGTGGTTCAACCTGTTCGGCGCAATGCTGGTCGCCGCCATCTTTGGTGCGTTGGTCGCTGCCTTCATCTCGCACCGGCGCGGCATCTATTACGCACTGCTCACGATCGCGTTTGGCCAGGTGTTCTGGTTTGTCTCGATCAAGTGGCACACCGTCACCGGCGGCGAAGACGGCCTGCTCAACATCAAGCGCCTGCCGGCCGATTTCGGCTTTTTCTCGATACCGTTGAAGAGCAACGAAGCCCTGTTCTATTTCAGTCTGGTGATATTCGCGCTGGCGATACTGGTGCTGTGGCGCCTGATCCACTCGCCGCTCGGGCGCGTGTTCACCGCGATCAAGCAAAACGAAACCCGCGCCGCCTTCGTCGGCTACAACGTGTGGGCCTACAAGTGGCTGGCCTTCACGATTTCAACCTCCATCGCCGGTCTCGCCGGGGCGCTGTTCGCGATGGCGCAAAACTCCGCCTACCCCAATGTAATGAGCCTGCACAACTCCGGCTTCGTGGTGATGATGGTGCTGATCGGCGGCGGCCTGGTGAGCTTTTGGGGGCCGCTGATCGGCGCGGCCTTCTTCATCCTGGCGCGCGACCTGCTCGGTGCCTACACCGAGACCTGGCTGCTCTGGTACGGCCTGATCTTCATGGCGATGGTGCTGTTCCAGCCCGACGGGATTGCCGGCATGTGGCAGGCGTGGCGGGCGCGCCGGAAGACGGCGAAGCCCCAAGAACCGCTCCCACCAATGGGTTCAGGCCAATCTCGTCCGATGGCAACGGCAGCGGAGGTGAAACATGGCGCTGTTTGAAGCCTCGCACCTGGCCAAGCGTTTTGGCGACCAGGTGGTGCTCGAAGACATCACCCTGGCCTTCGAAGAGGGTAGCCTCACCGGCATCATGGGCCCGAACGGCGCGGGCAAGACCACCTGCTTCAACGTGCTGACGGGCCGCTACACACCAGACCGCGGCCGCGTCACCTTCGCCGGGGAAGACATAACCGGCCTGGCGCCACGCCAGATCGCGCGCAAGGGCATTTCGCGCTCGTTCCAGATCATGAACCTGTTCAACGACTATTCGGCGCTCGACAACGTGCTGATCGCCACGCCGCGGGTGCGCGCGCAAAGCTTCAACCCCTGGCGCGATCTGGGTGCCGACAGCGCCGCGCAGGACGAAGCCGCCGCCGTGCTGGCGCGCGTCGGCCTGGGGGGCAAGGAGAAGGCGCCGGCCAAGAGCCTGTCGTATGGCGAGCGCCGCGCCCTCGAGATCGGCGTCGCCCTGGCGGCGCAGCCGCGCCTGCTGTTTCTCGACGAACCCACTGCTGGGCTCGGCGCCGAGGGCACCGCACGTCTGGCCGACTTGATCCGCAGCATCAAACAGAAGCTCACCATCGTCATCATCGAGCACGATATGAAGTTTTTGTTTGGCCTGGCCGAGCGCGTCTCGGTGATCCACTGGGGGCAGGTGATTGCCGAGGGCACGCCGGCCGAGCTGAAAGAAAACGACTGGGTACGCCGCTCCAATCTGGGAGCCCTCGCATGAGTGCGGTGCTCAAACCGGCTGTTTCAGGCGTGATGCTCGCGATTGAAAGCATCGATACCTTCTACGGCGAAACCCAAGCCCTGTTTAACGTCTCCCTCACCGTCGCCCCTGGCGAAGTGGTGGCCCTGCTCGGCCCCAATGGCGCCGGCAAAACCACCACGCTGCGTTCGATCCTCGGGCTCACCCCGGCGCGTAGCGGCAGCATTGCCTTCGATGGCCGCGACATCACGCGTGCCGCCACCCACGAGATCGCCCAGGGCGGCATTGGCTGGGTGCCCGACGACCGGCGCATTTTTCCGACCCTCACGGTGGCCCGCAACCTTGCCATCGCGCGCAAGAAAACCCGGTTTCGCAGCTGGACCGAAAAGGAATGCTTCGAGATCTTCAGCGCCCTCGAATACCTGATGCACCGCGAATGCGAAAACCTCTCGGGTGGCGAGATGCAGATGGTGGCGATTTCGCGCGCCCTGATCGGCGCGCCCGGGCTAGTGCTGTTCGATGAGCCGAGCCAGGGCCTCGCGCCCAAGGTGGTGCAAGACGTCATGAAAACCATCGCGCGCCTCAAGCGCGAAGGCATTGCCGTGCTGGTGGTCGAACAAAACGTGCAAAGCGCGCTGGCCGTGGCCGACCGCGCCTATGTGATGAACCTCGGCAGCATCGTGCACCAGGGCCCGGCCGCGCAATTGCGCGACGATGCCGCGCTGCGCCTCAAACTCCTCGGCGTGTAGGCCGCGAGAACCCCATGATTGCTCCGCTCCTGAAAGTCGACCAGATCACCAAGCAATACACGCGCGGCCTCGTCAACAAGCGCGTCACCTTTTCGCTCGCCGCTGACTTCACCATCGACAAACCCGCAGTAGTAGGCGTGATGGGCCCGAACGGCTCCGGCAAGACCACCCTGTTCGAGCTCATCACCGGCAGCAACCTCCCCACCGGCGGCCAGGTGCGCGTCGCCGGCCAGGACATCCACGCGGTGCGCTACCGCGAACGCGACCGCCTCGCCTTTCACTACCACCAGAGCTACCAGGTGCGCGCCTTCCAGCGCACCAAACCCAATTTCATGCTCGAGCAGCCGGTGAGCGACTACCCGCTGGTGCATTTGTTCGACGAGCCGCAGTTCAACACCCAGGACGGCTACATCGGCTTCATGCTCGATTTCTTCAAGAAGCTCAAGAAAGAAGGGCGCCTGGTGTTCCTGTGCCTGCACCCGAACGAGCCCTACCACATCGACATTTTGCGCGAGAGCTGCGAGCAGTTCATCTTCGTGCAAAAGGGCGTCGTCACCCAGGCACCCGATTTCGCCACGTTGGTGCAGGACGAGCGGGTCAAAAACTACCTCGGCGCACTCGCGCCAAATTAAATGGGGTCAGACCCCGTTTATCCAAATACCATGAAATTCGAACACGTCATGTTGGAATTTCATGGTATTTGTGCTACGCTTTCCTGATGACGTCTCACCTGCTGCCCCGTGCCGAACTGCAAATGGCCGTGCGCGACGCCCTGCGCCGCTCGCGCGCCGTCGTCCTCAACGGGCCGCGCCAGTCGGGCAAAAGCACGATCGCGCAGGGCTTGCTCAACCGCGACTCCCCGAATTACTTTGATCTGGAAAACCCGCTGCACGAACAACGCCTGGCGCAGCCGGTCGATACCTTGTCGCAGCTTGATGGCTTGGTGGTGATCGATGAAGTGCAGCGCCGTCCGAACCTGTTTCCCCTGCTGCGGGTGCTGATCGACCGCTCCAACGCGCCGGGCCAGTATTTGCTGCTCGGCAGCGCTTCGCCGGCGCTGTTGCGCCAGGCCGGCGAGTCGCTGCTGGGGCGGGTCGAAACCATCGAAGTCGCCGGATTCAATCTGGCCGAAATCAGTGAAGCCTCCGCAGTCGGCGATGCCGATGCCGACGTCGACGCCAACGCGGTACAGCGCCTGTGGCTGCGCGGCGGCTTCCCGCGCTCGTATCTGGCCGCATCGGACGACGACAGCCTGGCCTGGCGCGCCGGCGCCATCGCCAGCCATGTCGAGGTCGATTTGCCGCAGTTCGGCGTCAACATCGCCGCCCCCGCGATGCTGCGTTTCTGGCGCATGCTGGCGCATTACCACGGGCAGATCTGGACCGCCGCCAACCCGGCGCGCTCGCTCGGCGTGTCCGAACCGACCGTGCGGCGTTACCTCGATACGCTCACCCAAACCCTGATGGTGCGCCAGTTGCAGCCTTGGCACGAGAACCTCGGCAAACGGCAGGTGAAGTCCCCGAAGATATATTTCCGTGACACCGGCCTGCTGCACGCCCTGATGGGCGTGGCGACGCTGCCGGCGCTGCTCGCGCACCCGCATTGCGGCGCCAGCTGGGAAGGGTTTGCGCTGGAGCAGGTGCTGCGCCTGGCCAAACCCGACGAGGCCTATTTCTGGGCCACCCATCAGGGCGCGGAGCTTGATTTGCTGATGTTGAAGGGGGCGCGGCGCGTCGGCGTCGAATTCAAGCGTGCCGATGTACCCAAGATCACGACCTCCATGCGTGTGGCGCGCGACGACCTGAAACTCGACGCACTCTACGTCGTCTACCCCGGCGAACAACGCTTTACCATGGGCGAGGGTGTGGAGGCGGTACCCTTATGGGCGTTGTTGCCGCCGGGCAGGAAGGAGAACCTCCAATGAAAGAACCCGAAATCCGCTGCCCGCAATGCAAATGGCGCCCCAAGGCCGAGAGCCGCTGGTGCTGCAACCCCGGCTGCCAGCACGAATGGAACACCTTCTGGACCGCCGGCGTCTGCCCCGGTTGCGCCAAGGCCTGGATCACCACGGTGTGTCTCGCATGCCACGTGCTCTCGCCACACAAGGACTGGTACCACTTCCCCGATGACGACGAGGAAGTTGTCAAGGAAGAAATCACCGAAAAGGCCGACGCCTGAAATGGGCGGCGCAGATAGAATGTCTGGAATGACTACTTTGGCTAAATCAGTGAGCTTTGACGACAGCATGATGTGGGTGGACCTCACCGACGGGCGCCGCCTTGGCGTGCCCCTGGCCTTCTTCCCGCACCTGCTGCATGCCAAACCCGAGCAGCGCGCCGGCGTCGTGATCAGCGGTGGCGGGCAGGGCCTGCATTGGGATGCCCTTGACGAAGACGTCCATGTCGGCAATCTTGTGCTCGGTATGGGTGACCGCGCGGCCGCGCGCGAGCTCGCGGCTTAGCCCCATGCCTATCCATCCATAAATTTCCCCAGAGCACCACCGGAAGAACCGCTCCCACCATACCTCACAGGCCGATGCTGTCCTGTGACCCGCTCCCACCAACGATTTCCACGCACACCAGGTACTGAAAATGAACAAACCCGTCGACTCCAAACTCCTCATCCCCACCATCGGCTACTTCATCAACGGCAAAAAAGCCGAAGCCACCTCCACGCGCAGCGGTGAAATCACCAACCCCGCCACCGGCGCCGTCACCAAAAA
>JANLTL010000707.1:0-15558 GCA_031362905.1 Burkholderiales bacterium
ACCACCATGGTCGGCAAATGGCACCTCGCGCCGATGCACGAGACCGGCCCGGCGGGGCCCTTCAACAACTGGCCATTGGGGCGCGGCTTCGAGCACTTCTACGGCTTTTTGCAGGGTGAGACCGACCAGTTCCGTCCCGAACTGGTGCAGGACAACCACTACATGGATCCCCCCGCCACCCCGGAGGCGGGTTATCACGTTACCGAAGACCTGGTCGACCACGCCATCGGCTACGCGCACGATCACGTATCGGCCGCGCCGGATCGTCCGTTCTTCACCTATCTCGCCTTCGGCGCCTGCCACGCGCCGCACCAGGCGCCCCAAGCCTGGCTCGACAAGTATCGCGGCAAGTTTGACGAAGGCTGGGACGTCGCGCGCGAGCGCTGGTTTGCGCGCCAAAAGCAAATGGGCATCGTGCCGCCCGACACCACGCTGCCGCCGCGCAACCCCGGCGTCAAGGCGTGGGAAGCCTTGACCGACAACGAGCGCCGCTTCGCCGCGCGTTTGATGGAAGCGTTCGCCGCGTTCCTCGACCACACCGACCATCACTTGGGCCGCTACATCGCGACGCTTGATCGTTTAGGCCAGCTTGACAACACGCTGTTCATCGCCATGTCCGACAACGGCGCCAGCCAGGAAGGCGGCCCCACCGGCGTGCTCGACGAGATGCGCTACTTCAACGGACTCAAGGAGGACGTTGATACCGCGGTGGCGCGCCTCGACACCATCGGCGGCCCCGACAGCCACACCAATTATCCGTGGGGCTGGGCCATGGCCGGCAACACGCCGCTCAAGCGCTACAAGCAGAACACCCACGCCGGCGGCGTGCGCGATCCGTTCATCGTGCACTGGCCGGCGCAGATCAAGGAGGCCGGTGCGATACGCCGCCAGTTTCATCACGTCACTGACATTGCGCCTACCGTGCTCGAATTGCTCGGCATCACGCCGCCGGAGGTGGTCGATGGCGTGCCGCAAATGCCGGTGCACGGCGTATCGATGGCGTACGCCCTGGCCAGCGGTGCGGGTGCCGTGCCGACCGCAAAGCGCACCCAATACTTCGAGATGTTCGGCCACCGCGCGATCTGGCACGACGGCTGGAAAGCCGTGTGCTACCACGAGCCCGGTGCGCCCTATGACACCGAGGAATGGGAGCTGTATCACGCCGATGCCGATGCTTCGGAAGCGCACGACCTCGCGCAAGCGCAGCCCGAAAAACTCAAGGCGATGATTGCGCTGTGGTGGCAGGAGGCCGCGCGCAACGGCGTGCTGCCGCTCGACGACCGGCGCGGCGGTGCCCTGTTCAAGAGCGCACAGTATCGCGGCAACACACCACGCCGCTCGCGCTTTGTGCTGTATCCGCCGGTGTCGCGCTACTCGTCGGATGTCGCGCCGCCTACCGGCAGCCGGTCCTTTGTGCTCAGCGCCGACTTCACGCTCGGCGCGGCGCGCGCGGGCGCGATCGTCGCGCGCGGCAGTGCCAACGGCGGCTACGTACTGTTTGTACAGGACGGCCACCTGGTGTTCGACTACAACTTCTTTCACACCCACTCGCAGGTGCGCTCTGCGCAGCCCTTGCCTGCCGGGCCGTGCATTGCCGGGGTGCGCGTCGATCGCGTCGCCAAGACCGGGCGCGCCACGCTGTTCATCGATGGCGTTGATGCGGGCAGTGTCGACATCCCCGAAATGGCCACGATGGTCTCGTCGACCGGCATGGATGTCGGGCGCTCGATTGCGCCGGTGTGCCACGACTATGCGCCGCCCTTTGTGTTCGGCGGGGAGCTGCGCAGCGTCACGTTCGAGATTGCGGCAGCACGCGCACCCGACGCGCGCAAGGAAGCCTTGACGCAGGAGCGGGTGACGCAGGGCTTGCAGTAACTGTCCGCATGACCGATCAGGAAGGAGCCGCCATGTCCATGCTTTCGCCCACAGAGAAAGCCCTCGCTGCCCTGCGCGACCACCCGTCGGACGGGCCGGTGGTCATGCTCAATCTGCTCAGGTTCCGCCGCGGCGGGGGATCCCGAGCCTATGCGCGCTATGCGGACGCGTTTCAGGCAGTGCTAAGCGCACACGGCGGGCGCTTCCTGTACCTCGGTCGTGCGGCGGAACGGCTGGTGGGCAACGAAGATTGGGACGCGGTCGCCCTGGTCGAGTATCCGTCGCGCAAGGTCTTCCTCAAGATCGTTGAGTCGCCCGAGTACGCCGCCATGGCCGCCTTTCGTGAGGATGGCCTTGAGCGCACGGTGCTCTATGCCACCGATCCCCGGCCGGCAGGCGGGTAGGCATTTCTGTCGCGGGCCGCTCTAGAATGCCCACCATGCTCAGCGCCTCCGACAATACCCTCCTGACACTCACCGGCCCCGGCACCGCCATGGGCGATTATTTCCGGCGCTTCTGGCAGCCGGTGGCGCTGTCGTGCGAACTGCCCAACCCGGACGATCCGCCGATTCGCATCAAGATCCTCGGCGAGGAGCTGCTGGCGTTTCGCGCTACCGACGGCCGCGTCGGCGTGATCGAGCCCAGGTGTGCGCATCGCGGCGCCGACCTGTTTTTCGGGCGCAATGAAGACTGCGGGATCCGCTGCATTTATCACGGCTGGAAATACGATGTCGACGGCAAGTGTGTCGAAATGCCCAACGTGCCGGCCGGTTCTGCCTATCACGGCAAGATGGCGATCAAGGCGTATCCGACCCGCGAATTCGGCGATATGGTGTGGGCCTACCTGGGGCCGCCCGAGCATATGCCGGCCGAGGTGTCGCAGCTTGAATGCGGCATGCTGCCTCCTTCACACCGCTATGTGACCAAGCGACTGCAGCAGTGCAACTGGGCGCAGTCGATGGAAGGCGCGCTCGACACCGCGCACTTCTCGTTCCTGCACATGCCGGCCCCGGCGATGGCGAAGAACGACACCATGACCGCCGCGGCCGACGAGAACCGCATCCGCTGGCTGCGCAACGACCCGCTGCCGCAGTTCACCGTGCAGGAGCACGATGTGGGCTTCGTGATCGGCGGTTCGCGCCGTGCCGATGGCGATGACTTGTACTGGCGCATCACCCAGTTCATGCTGCCGGCGCATTCGATCACGCCTTCGTCGATGCCGGACGAGACCTACTACGGCTACACCTGGGTGCCGATCGATGACGCGTCGTGCTGGATCTACACCTACGCGTGGCACCCGGAGCGCGCGCTGCCCGCAGACGAGCGCGCGCGCTATGCCAGGGGCGGTTACGGCCAGTTCGCCGAACTCGGGCCCGGCTACGTGCCGCTGCGCAACCGCAGCAACGATTACCTGATCGACCGCAATGAGCAGAAGCATCTCTCGTTCACCGGCGTGCGCGGCATTGCCGAGCAGGATGCGATGGCACAGGACAGCCAGGGGCTGATCTTCGATCGCACGGGCGAGCATTTGTCGCCCACCGATGTCGGCGTGGTGCGGTTCCGGCGTGTGATGCTGGCCGGCGTCAAGGCCCTGCGTGAAGGCGCGGGGCCGGCTGCGGCGCAGCGTCCGGCAAGCTATGCTCTGCGCGGCGGCGGGGCGATGGCGCCGGCCAGCCTGCCGTTTGAAGAGGTCATGTTGCAACGCTTTGGGTCCATTACAGGAATTGCTAAATGAAAAGGAACACCATGACCAACGGCTTCTGGATTCGCATCATCGCAGCGATGGCGCTGGCGTTCGGCCTGACGTGCACTGACGCGGGCGCGCAAGATTACCCGGCACGGCCGATCACGGTGATCATCCCGTTTTCGGCCGGCAGCGCGAGCGACGTGATCGGACGCATGGTGCTGGACCGCATGGCCACGTCGATGGGACGTGCCTTCATCGTCGACAACCGGCCCGCGGCGGGCGGCAACGTCGGCACACAGGCGGTGGTGCGCGCCGAGCCCGACGGCTACACGATTTTGATGAGCACCTCCGGCCCGCTGGCGGTGAACCGCGTGCTCAATCCCGCTCTGGGTTATGACCCGGAGCGTGACCTGGCGCCGATTTCACTCTATGCAGTATTGCCCAACGTGGTGGTGGTGAGTTCAAAGCTGCCGATCAACACCCTGGCCGAGTTCACCGACTACGTAAAGAAAAATCCGAACACGCCCTATGGCTCGGTGGGCCCAGGCAGCTCGCAGCATCTGGGCGGCGCGTATTTCGAGCAGATCGTCGGCGCCAAGATGACGCATGTGCCGTATCGAGTCACCGGGCAACTGGTGACCGATCTGGTATCGGGCCAGGTGCCGGTGAGTTTTCAATTGGTGCCCAACGTGATTGGCCAGATCAAGGCAGGCACGGTGCGGCCGATTGCGGTGGCGGCCGACAAGCGCCTCGCAGCTTTGCCCAGCGTGCCGACAGCAGCGGAGGCGGGCCTGAACGGCTATCAATCGGCCGCGTGGTTTGCCTTCCTCGCCCCGCGCGCCACGCCGCGCCCGATCATCGACCGCCTGCACCGCGAAATTGTGGCTGCGATGGCCGACCCGGCCCTGCGCGCGCGTTTTGCCGACATGGGCACCGAGCCGCTCGCTTCGACGCCCGAAGAACTTGGCCGCCACATCTCGGCCGAGATCGTCAAGTGGCGCGACATCACCACCCGCGCCGGGATCAAGCTCGAGCCCTGAGTATTTTGGCTTGCGCGGTGGCCCGAGAGCCGCTCTGGAAGCCATTCTCGGAGAGCATTAAGTCAAAACCCGCTCCAGGAGCGGGTTTCAGAGGGGCCGCTCCAGGAGCGGGTTTCAGGGGTGTACCTTAAGCGCGATAGCCAGTCCCGCTATGACGCTCAAGCTGCCGCAGCAGCGCTGGCCACTCACGCCCGACTTCGATGAAGCCGCCCTTGCCGTACATCTTGAGGCCGAGGTCAATCGACTTCTGTTGTGTTTCGCGTGACAGCGGCGACAACTGACCACCGCCCGACAGCGCATCGATCTGCTGCCGGCACGCGGTCTCGATGCGGTACATCCAGACGAAGGCTTCGCCGACGCTTTCGCCAACGCTGAGCAGGCCGTGATTGCGCAATACCAGGATGCTCTTGTCGCCGAGGTCAGCGACGATGCGCGGGCGCTCGCCGGTGGAGAGGGCCGGCCCTTCGAAGTCGTGGTACGCCAGCCAGCCCATCACGGTGAGCGCCTTCTGGCTCGCTGGCAACAGCCCCTGCTTCTGCATCGCGACCGCGGTGCCGAAGCGGCTGTGCGTGTGGATGATGCACTGCGCGCGCGGTACTGCCATGTGGATGGCGCCGTGAATCACGAAGCCGGCCGGGTTGGCGGGGTAGTCGCTGTTGCCCAGCACCGTGCCGTCCTGGTCGACCTTGATCAGCGATGATGCGGTGATCTCGTCGAACAGCATGCCGAAAGGATTGAGCAGGAAGTGATGGTCTGGCCCGGGCACGCGCGCCGAGAAATGCGTGTTGTTGAGATCCGTCCAGCCGTAGATCGCAGCCAGCCGGTAGGCGGCGGCGAGATCGATGCGCAATTGCCATTCGGCGGCGCTCATGCCGGCCGGTGCCGGCTCGCTGTTGTGAACTGCTGAAAGGTGTGAAGCCATCGGTAGATTCCTTGTAAAGACGTGTCGCAGGTGGAGTCGCGGCGCGCACGTTGGTCCAGCGCTTGAACATCGTATGTGCAGTAATGCCCAGCAGGTGTGGCGGGTGGCCGCCGGGCGCTTCGATTCACGCTCGACCGGTTGCTTTCCAATCTATAAGCGCATCCCGCCAACTCGCAAACGAGTGTAGCATTTGACTCTGCACACACGAAAGGGATGCCATGACATTTGCCCGGATTTCCATGTTGGCTCTGTTGTTGCTGCAAGCAGTGTTGGCCGCGCCGGTGCAGGCGCAGGCCTACCCTGCACGTACGGTGCGCATGATCGTGCCGTTCCCGCCTGGCCAGGCCACCGACATCGTGGCGCGCATGATGGCGGAGCGCCTCTCGACGGCGTGGGGTCAGCCGGTGATCGTCGATAACCGCGGCGGCGGTGGCGGTGTGCCCGGCATGATCGCCGGGCGTGATGCGCCGGCCGATGGCTACACGATCACGCTGGGCACCAGCGGCACTATCGGCGTCAACCCCGGCCTCTACGCCAAGCTGCCGTATGACCCGATGAAGGACTTCGCGATGGTCAACGGCATGATGACCGTGCCCTTGATGTGGGTCGCGCATCCGTCTTTTCCGTTTGCCACGGTCAAGGAGTTGGTCGATGGCGCGAAGAAAGCGCCGGGCACCATCAACTGGGCGTTCCCCGGCACCGGCACGGCGCAGCATCTGACCGGAGAGTTTTTCAAATCGCGCGCCGGCGTCGATCTGGTCGGTGTGCCCTACAAGGGCAGCGGCCCGGCGATGACCGATCTGCTCGGCGGTCAGGTCACGCTGATGATGGACAGCCTGGCCTCAGCGCTGCCGCAGATTCGCGCCGGCAAGCTCAAGGCCATCGCCATGACCAGCGCAGCGCGCGTACCGCAACTGCCCGATGTGCCGACGGTGGCCGAGTCAGGCTATGCCGGGTTCGAGGGCGTGGGCTGGGGCGCCTTTGTGATGCCGATAGCGACGCCGCGCGACATTGTGGAAAAAATCAGCACGGATGTGCGCCGCATACTGCAAGACCCGGCGATGCAGGCACGCATTGCCGAGCGCGGTGCGGTCGCCGATCCGCGCAATAGCGCCGAGTTCGCCGTGTTTGCCAAAGCCGAAATCGCCAAGTGGGCCGACATCATCAAGCAGGCCAAGATCCCGGTCGAGTAGGGTGCGCGGCGCCGTGTCCCTGTTTCACTGTTTCCGTTCAATCGTTCCTGTTCAGTCCTTTGCCCGGAGGCAGCCCCGGCTTTTATCCCAAGGAGTGCATCCATGAAGACCGTCCAAATGACCGCCGCCGAAGTCGCACAGCGCACCGCGCGCTTTGACAAGCTGCAAGCCATGTCCACCCTCAAGGACAACCCGGTGGTGTCGCAGGAGGCGCGCGATGTTTTTTTGGCGCGCAAGATCATGCCGATCTTGCTCGAGCAAACGCAAAATGCGTTCGGCAGCGTGGCTGCGATCTATGGTGCGGCCGGGTTGACGATGAACATTTCGGTCTGTCCGCCGGGCCAGGGGCCGGGGCTGCACGCCCACCACAAAACCTTCGAGACCTTTTTTGTCCTCGAGGGTTCGTTCGAGTTTTCGGTCAACGATGATGGAGGCGAGAAAGTAATCCTCAACCAGTGGGACACGCTCTCGGTGCCGCCCGGCGTCTGCCGCGGTTTTCGCAATATTGCCGATACCGACAGCAAGTTGCTCACCGTGATCACCGGCGGCGTGCATGACCGCAACGACATCAGCCTGCCGCCGTCGATCGGCGCGCGCCTCGATGCCTACGGCCCTGGCGTGCTTGATGAGGTCAAGAAGATCGGTCTCACTTTTGATGCGGGCGTTGAAACGGCCGGCACGTGATGCCGGCGTCGGCGTGGGCAGCGAGGCGTGATGGACGGCCCGCACAAGATCCGGGCCTGAGCGCGGGGTGAGCATGACACCAGGCATGGAGGCGGGCCTTGCCGCGCACTTTGATTTACCTGTGATCGCGCAGTGCGCAGCCGCACTCGCCGACCCTGATCAGCCACGGGCTACGCTGGCAATGATCCATCGTCTGGGCATGACGCTGCCCGGCCACTGCCTGTTCAGCGTCAACGCATTCCGCGCCGAGACGATAGAAGTCGAGCGTCTGTACAGCAGCAACGTAGCGGCCTATCCGGTCGGAGGCCGCAAACAGAAAAAGGCCACGGCGTGGGGGCAGCAGGTGTTGCTCGATCGCCAGTTGTTTGTGGGCGAAGGCGATGCCGCGATCCGCGCCGCCTTCGACGACCACGAGCTGATGCGCAGCCTCGGCATTCACTCGATCATCAATGTGCCGGTGGTGTGGCGTGATGCGTGTCTGGGCGTACTCAACTTTGCCTGTCCGATGACGCACATCGAGGCGCCGCAGATTGCGGCGGCACGCTGGTTTGGCTTGATGGCGGTGCCGGCGTTTGCGTATTGCGGCTAGTCCGCTTGTGCGCAGCCCTTACAAGCCGATTTGGAGGTCGGGACTGTAGGTCGCTTGATACTCCGCCGGCGGACATTCGAGCATCAGCAATTCGACACCGCCGGTTCCGGCCACGAATTCAAAAGCAGGCTCGCTGCTCGCAACCCACATGCAACTCCACTTCGGATAAGCCACGCCATTGGACTGCAGGCTTCCACCGACCACGAAAAAAAACTGCCCGCCACTGCGCGCCGGACTGGCCGCGGTCTGCCGCCGTTGCGGCGGCACGCGCAACATCTCGACTTTGGGCCCTGCCGGATCCGCATTGATGGTCTCTATAGTAGGCTGTGCAAGGTTGGCCAGGTCACCCTCAGGCATGCTGTCGATCGGCGGGGATTGAAAGTGCTTCTTGGGGCCTGCTTTCATTTTGTCGCGCGACTGATGCACGTAGAGCGGGCCGTTGTCCATCATCGGGCGCAGCGTGAGGTACCACAGGCCGTCGCCGCCCGACGTGATCGGACCGTAGCCGGTGTAGGCCCCGGCGTAATGCACGGTGATTGGCGTGGCCGCCCGGCGCCCGACCGTGCCGCCGCCATGGACGATGACCTGAAACTGGTTCTGCTCATGGAAGTGCGGCAGCACCACCTCGTTGGCGCCCTGCTCGACCAGAAACGCCTGCGGGGACGGGAAGCCTCCCTCCGGGGTGCGAAAGTAATAGCTTTTCCAGACACTGGTGCCGTTGGGCAGCACCATGTGCTTGCGCATGGCAAGCATCTGCTCGTAGGTCGCGCCTGTGGTCATGCCGGGATGCCTCCGTTGCGATGGGTCACACCAACCCTGCAGCTGATTGCGTCATGCTGATGCGTCATGCGGGGGATGTGGATACTACCTTGCGAGCATTTTCAGTGTCAACTCTGCGTTGACCGGTTGCGGTCGATTGTATAATCTTTATACAATCTGATCTGTCATCCGCGCCGATCACCGATCACCGATCACCCATGGTCGACCACCGCTACACCCGCCACAGCCAACTACGCAGCCGCCACGCATGAGCCTGGATCGATTTGAAGTCGAGGGCAGCACGCTCCTCCCCGAGCGTATTGCCAGCACCTTGCGCAATGCGATTGTGGGCAGCGTGCTGGCGCCCGGTGCGCGCCTCGAGGAGCAGGGCCTCGCAAAACGCCTGGGCGTCAGCCGCGTGCCCCTGCGCGAGGCGTTTCGCGTGCTCGCCGGTGAAGGGCTGGTGGTGATCCAGCCCAATCGAGGCGCGGTCGTCAGCGAGCGCTCCGAGAGGGAACTGCGCGAACTGTTTGTGGTGCGCGGCATGTTCGAGTCCGAGGCGGCGCGCTTGCTGGCCAAGTCGCGTCCGCCGGCCGTGCTCGACGCGCTGGAGGCGATGATCAGCGACATGAAGCGCGCCGTGCGCGGGCGGCGGCATGATGAGTACGCGCGCATTGCTGCGCAATTCCACGATCTGATGGTGGCCGAGTGTGGCAACCATCTGATCGGCCAACTCTACGACCGCATCCGCACCAATCTGCGCCGCTATCAGTTGATGATGGCCGACTTGCCCGGCTCTCCTGCCAAGTCGATCCGCGAGCACGAAACCATTCTCGCCGCCATCCGGGGCGGCAAGGCCGCTGCGGCGGCGCGCGCGGCCGCGCTGCACGTTGACGAATTGGTGCAGCGTTTCGAGCGCAGCCGCTGCAACGCGACACGCGCTCCCACGCCTGTCCGGTCGGCACGGTCCACGCTGGCGTCAAAGAAGAAAACGCAACCACTATGAAGGAATGATATGGCGGAGCCCGCTGCCTTGCCCCTTGCCGGATTGCGCGTCCTCGACTTGTCGAGGGCGCTGGCCGGGCCGTTTTGCGCGACGATCCTCGCCGACCTCGGCGCCGATGTCATCAAGGTCGAGCCGACCCCTGCGGGCGAGATGGTGCGCGGCTGGGGGCCGTTCGCCGAGGGAATCAGTGTCTACTACTTGAGCATCCATCGCAACAAGCGCAGCCTCGCGGTCAATTTTCGTGACGAAGCGGGGCTGGAATTGATCCGCTCGCTTAGCGGTCAGGTCGACATCGTGATCGAGAACTTCAAGCCCGGCGCGATGGACGACATGAAGATGGACTACGCCACGCTCTCGGCGCGCAATCCGCGCCTGATCTACGCCTCGATCACCGGCTTTGGCACCACCGGCCCCTATGGCGGCTGGCCCGGCGTAGACCAGATCGCGCAAGGCATGTCCGGATTGATGAGCCTCACCGGTCACAAGGAAACCGGGCCGGTGCGCGTCGGCATTCCGATTGGCGATGTGGTGGGCGGCATGTGGGCAGCGCTCGGGGTGCAGGCCGCCGTGATTCAGCGCATGGTGACCGGGCGCGGCCAGCTGGTCGAGACCTCATTGCTGGCGGGCTTGATCAGTTTGCTCACGGTGCAGGGCCAGCGCCAGTTGTCGCTCGGCGACACGCCGGGTGTGGCCGGCAATGACCATCCCGTCGTCTGCCCTTACGGCATGTTTGAAGCGAGCGACGGCCCCTTCAACATGGCGGCCGCCACCGAAGACATGTGGGTCAAGCTGTGCAAGCTGGTTTGCCACCCGGAGTGGGCCAGCCACCCCGACTACAAGGACAATGCCGCGCGCAGCCGTAACCGGACGGAGTTGAAGCAAAAGCTCAACGCCGTCTTCGCTACCCGCACCAAGATGGAGTGGACCCTTGATCTCGTCAAGCTTGGCCTGCCCGCCGGGCCGATCTTCACGCTCGATCAGGTGTTCGAAGACCAACACGTCAATGAAACCGGCATCGTCGAGACCATCGAGCACCCGACGCTCGGCCCCTTGCGTCTGGTGGCCAGCCCGATTCGCATGGAAGGCATGGGTGGGCGCTCCGTGCGCACCGCGCCGCCGCTCCTGGGAGCGAACAGCCGCGAAGTACTTGCGGAATTCGGCTACACGCCAGCGCGCATCGATGCGTTAGTGGCGTCCAAAACAATTCAGTGTTCCGGGGAGTAAGCCACATGGCAGCGCAAGCCACCGGTCTGGCCTATCTGGCCCTGGCCCTCGATGATCCGCAGGCGAGTGCCGCACGTTTTGAGAAAGACTTCGGCTTGCCGCGCCGCGATCTGCGCTGCGGCAGCGCCAACGTGCCGATGATTTCGGTGGGGGCAACGGCGCTCGCACTGTTCGCGCTCGACGATCCCTTCCTCGGCCCGAATGTGAAAAAAGGGGTGCACCATCTGGGGCTGTGTGCCGCCGACCCCGCGACCGCCGCGCGTGCCTCGGGCGTGCCGGTGGCAGGCGATCTATCGAGGGGCCTCGACGGCAAGGCACAAATCAGTTTGGCGCAGGGGGCCACCAGTGGTGTGCGGGTGCGCTTCACCGAGCCACTCGGGCTGGCGCCGGGCCGCTCCGATGTTGTCGAGCGCATCGACCATATCGGCGTGGCGTCAAGCGACAACAAGACCGCGCGCGCGACTTTCATCGGCCAGCTTGGCTGTGTGTATGAGAGCCAGCAGACCGATAGCGAGGTCGAAACCATTTCCGAAAATTTCACTTCGGATACCCATCGCACCATTTTTCACACCCGGCCCTCGCGCCTGGTCGGCAGCATGCGCGTCACCTTCATCACGGTGGGTGATTGCGAACTGGAGTTTTTGCAAGACCTCACCACCGATGTCAATGCCGACGCGGCACGCCACGATGCCGCAGGTGACACGCGCGCCGACCGCAGTGCCATTGCACGCCATATTGCCGCGCGCGGCGCCGGTCTGCATCATCTGGCCTTGAAGACACCAGACATCGATGCCACGCTCGGCCGGCTGGGCAAAGCCGGATACCGCCTGATTGATATGCGCGGGAGACCCGGCTCGCGCCGCGCGCGCATCGGTTTCCTGCATCCTGCCGCATTGGGTGGCGTGCTGCTCCATTTCGTTGAACGGCAGGAGGTCTGACATGGCCGGCTATGCACTGAACTACCTGGCCCTGGCGGCGCGCAATGTCGAACCGGTGTGCCGCTTCCTCGGCGATTCGCTGGGGCTGCTGCGGACGGATGTCACCTTGCAGGGGCGCTCGATCCCGTTCTTCGGCATCGGCCAGTCGGCCCTGGCCGTGTTCGAAGTCGATGACCCGTATCTGGACGAGCCACGCTATCCGGGTGTCCATCACATGGCGCTCGCTGCTTCAGACCCGGCGGCGGCGGCCACCAGGCATGCCTTGCCGGTCTCGGGTGCCGGGGTTGGACCCAACGGCAAGCGCTTCGTGGCGATTGACGCTGCTGCAACCGTCGGCATTCGCACCCGCTTCATCGAGCCACTCCCGGTTCCCGCGAACGACGGGCCGGCCTACAAGATCGATCACCTCGGCATTGCCACCAACGATAACGACGCCACCGTGCGCGCCTTCACCGGCAATCTTGGTTGCCCGATCCAGAGCACGCAAACCGACATTGAAATCCGTAACGTCACCGAGAGTTTTATTTCCGACAAATACGGCGCGGTCTACCATTCACGGCCACCGCAGATTCTCGGCGGCCTGCGCGATGTCTTCATCACCATCGGCGATTGCGAGCTTGAACTGCTGATGGATTTCGACCCGAGCATGAAACCGAAAGAGCGCCTGGGCGAAGAAGAGGGCAATACCAAGGGCGACCAGAGCGCCATTGCCAAATTCGTGGCGCGGCGCGGCCCCGGCCTCGCCCATGTGGCATTCGCCACGCGCGACATCGATGCGATCCTGCCCAAGCTGGCCAAGGAGGGCTGGCGCATGATTGACGTGCTTGGCCGCCCCGGCGGGCGCGGCTCGAAGATCGGCTTTGTCCATCCGTCCAATTTTGGCGGGGGCTTGCTGATACATTTCGTCGAACCCGAGGCTGACGGCGGTTATGGGACACGGCACGCTTCACCCAACGAGGAGACAACATGACACGAGCACTGTTCAAGTGTGTTGCTGCACTGACCGTTCTGGCAGCATCGGTCGCGAGCGCACAGGACTACCCCGCCAAGGGGCCGATCAAGCTGTTGATCGGCTTCGCAGCAGGCGGCGGCACCGACGCCATTGCGCGCTCCCTCAATACGCGCATGGGTGAGATCCTCAAACAGTCGGTGCTGGTCGAAAACCGTCCGAGTGCCGGCGGCATTGTCGCCACCGATGCGGTCGCCAAGTCGACTGCGGATGGTTACACCGTGAGCTTCAATGTCAACACGCACGCGATCAACCAGGCGCTCTATCCCAAACTGCCTTACGACACCGAACGCGATCTGCGAGGCGTCACGCTGATCGGCTCGCTCGGGCAGACGCTGGCGGCGCATCCCGGCGCCGAAGCCAACACGCTGCAGCAGTTTCTCAAGCTCGAAGCGGCCGACGGCAACAAGAAGCGCCTTGTCGCCAACGGCGGCGTCGGCTCGCCCGGCCACCTTGCGGCGGCCTATCTGGAGTCCCTCGCCGGGGTCAAGTTCACGCACGTGCCGTATCGTGGCGCTGGTCCCGGGATCATCGATGTCATCGGCGGGCAGGTGCCCTACATTCTCTCGACCACGGCCGGGCTGATACCGCACATCCGCAGCGGCAAGCTCAAGGCGATGGCGGTGACCTCGCCGGAGCGCTCGCCGCTGATGCCGAATGTGCCGACCATCGCCGAAAGCGGCTTTCCGGGCTACGACATGGATACCTGGATCGCCATGTTCGTGCCCCGGGCAACACCGGCTCCGGTGATCAGGCTGTTGCACGAGGCTACGCTCGAAGCGCTCAAATCGCCGCAGGTCAAGGAGCGCATCGAATCGCAGGCCGGGCGCATCATCGGCGGCTCGCCCGAGCAACTCGATGCGCTGGTCGCGGAAGACATCAAGCGCTATACCAAGATCGTGAAGGACTTTGGCATCAAGGCGGAGTGAGCCCTCTGTGATGCAGTCGAGCCCGGTTTCTGCGCACCCCCTCGTCCCGACGGAGCGGCACGGCACCACCCTGGTTTTGCGGCTCAACCGGCCCGATGCCGGCAATGCCATCAGCGGCGAGGTGGCGCGTGCGCTCGGTGATCAGGTGCGGGCTTGCGCCGCCGACCCGGCGTTGCGCACGCTCATCATCACCGGCGCCGGCCCACGCTTTTTCTGTACCGGCGGCGACGTCAAGGCCTATGCGCAACTGGCCGATGCGGCTGAGCTCGACCGCGTGTTCAATCTCATGCGCGATGTGTGTGATGCCATCGAGGCGCTGCCCTGCCCGGTGATTGCCGCGCTCAATGGTTTCACCATCGGCGGCGGCGCCGAGCTGGCGCTGGCATGTGACCTGCGTATTGCCGAGTCGGCCGTGCAAATCGGTTTTCCGCAAGCACGACTGGGGATCATTCCGGGCTGGGATGGCATCGAGCGCCTGGTGCGCCTGGTGGGGCGTGCGGCAGCCGCGAAATTGCTCTACGCCGGTACACGCGTGGGCGCTGTCGAGGCGCGCGAGCTGCGCCTGGTGGACGAAGTGGTTGCCGATGGCAAGGCGCTCGAACGCGCCCTCGAACTGGCCGCCACCTTTGCCGAGAGCGCGCCGCTTTCGCTTGGTGCTACTAAGACCGCGATTCGCGAGGCCGGCAGCGATTTGCCCGAAGCCGAGCGCCGCCGCAATGCGCGCGCCGCATTGGGCCGGCTCTGGTTCACTGAAGACCACAAGGAAGCCGAGCGCGCGTTCGCGGAAAAGCGCGCGCCGCATTTCACTGGACGCTAAGCCACCATTCTTCGCGCAACGAGTATCTGTTGCGCGGCGAGTACCGGCAGATAGTGAAATGCACAGTGTGAGGAGAATGGCTCCCAGAGCCATTCTCCGGATGGATTCCTAGTAGGGATTGAGAATCACATCCCGCGTGATCTCGCCCGGGTTGTGCAGGCCGCACAGCGCCATGCTGGTGTCGAACTCTTTCTGGATGATCTCGAGCGCCGTGGTGACGCCGGCTTCGCCCATGGCACCCAGGCCGAAGTTGAACGCCCGCCCGATCATGGTGCCCTTGGCGCCATGCGCGATGGCTTTCAACAAATCCTGCCCGGAGCGGATGCCGCCATCCATCCACACTTCGATCTTGTCGCCGACGGCATCGACGATCGGTGGCAGGGCCTTGATCGACGAGAGTGCGCCATCGAGCTGGCGCCCGCCATGGTTGGAAACGACGATGGCATCGGCACCGTGTTGCACGGCCAGCTTCGCATCTTCCACATCCTGAATCCCTTTCAGGATCAGCTTGCCGCCAAACTCCTTCTTGACCCACTCGACGTCTTTCCAGCTCAAGGTCGGATCAAACTGGCTCGCCGTCCATGCAGCCAGCGAGTTGATATTCTCCATGCCCTGCACGTGACCGGCGAGATTGCCGAAGGTCTTGCGCTTGCCCTTGAGGATGGAGAGCGCCCAGGCCGGCTTGGTGGCGATGTCGATCAGGTTCTTCAGCTTGATCTCCGGTGGCACGGTAAGGCCGTTGCGCACGTCGTTGTGGCGCTGGCCGAGCACCTGAAGATCGACCGTCAGCATCAGCGCGCTGCATTTGGCGGCCGCCGCGCGCTGGATCAGTTCGCGGACGAAGCCGCGGTCGCGCATGACGTAGAGCTGGAACCAGAACGGCTTG
>JANLTL010000739.1:0-5312 GCA_031362905.1 Burkholderiales bacterium
CGAGAAACCGCGCGGCCCGCCCGAGCTCAACACCAGCGCGAGGCGCGCTGGCTCGGGCCACGCCACAAAGCGGGGCTGGCGCTCTTCCGGCAGCTGCGCTTCGGGGAACACGTCGCAGCCGGCAAGCGGCGCGGCGAGCGCCGCACCCAGAAATACACGACGCCTCATCGATACTCTGCCCTGCAAGCCTTGGTGCATGCGCCTTCCATCGACTATGCCCTGAAAACCCTTGGTGCAAGCGGCGCGCAGCGCGCTGGCTTACTCAACCTTGATATTGCCGTCGGTGACGACCTTCTTCCAAAGCGCAATGTCCTACAGGATCAACGCCGCGAAATGGTCGGGCGTGCTGCCCACCGGACCGACGCCATCGGTCTCAAGCTTTTGCACCGCTTCCGGATTCTTGAGCGACTCGGCCACTTCTTTGCTGATGCGGTCCACGATTGCCTTGGGCACGCCCTTGGGTGCAATCAGCCCGTGCCAGAGAATCGCTTCATAGCCGGGCAAACCGGCCTCGGCAATCGTCGGTACTTTCGAGAAAGTGGCACCGGTGGCCCGCTTGGTGGAAGTGACGCCCAGCGCGACCAGCTTGCCCGAGTCAACATGTGAATGCGCCGATGCCGGGCTGGAGAAAAACACGTTGGTCTGCCCGGCGATGGTGTCGGTCAGCGCCGGCGCCGTGCCTTTGTAGGGCACGTGGGTCATCTTGATTTTTGCGAAACTGGCGAAATACTCGCCCGCCATGTGGGTCACACTGCCGAGGCCCGCCGAGGCAAAAGTGATGTCGCCGGGTTTCGCCTTCGCACGCTCGATCAACTCCTTGACGCTCTTGATGCCGAGCTTCGGATTGGCCAGCAACACCATCGGCCCTTGCGAAATTTGCGAGATCGGGGTGATGTCAGTGACTGGATCAAATTTAAGTTTGAAAATCGACGGGTTGACGCTATAGCTCGACGCCACCAGGATGAAGGTATAGCCGTCAGCCGGCGCCTTCACGCCCAAGTCAATGCCAAGCAGGCCGCCAGCGCCGGGGCGGTTATCCACCAGCACGGTTTGGCCAAGCGACTTGGTGAGCTTCTCGGCGATAAAGCGGGCGATGAAATCTGAACCGCCACCTGGTGCAAACGGTACGATGATCTTGACTGGTTGCGTGGGGTAAGCCGGTTGCGCACCACCGGTGAGTGGGGCAAGCGTGAGCAGAACGGCAAATGCACTGGCAGTAACGCGACGCAGATTCATGGCAGTCTCCTGTTGAGTAGATTTCTTGTTGTCTGGATTGCTTAATGGTTCAGTTGCTTGATGCGTGCTTCGAGGCGCGCCATCAGGCGCTAGACTTCGGCGCGGTCTTTATTGTTCAGTCTGGGGCCAGGAGCGCGCACACGGTCGCACTTGATCGCGCCGCGTTTCATGAGCGCATATTTGCGCACCGCCAGACCGAGGCCGGGCTGCATCTCCTGCATGATCAGCGGCAGGCAGGCATCGAACACGTCTTCGGCGGCGTCGAGCTTGCCGGCCATGAACAAGTCATAGGTCTTGACCAGCAACTCGGGATAGGCAAAGCCGGTCATGGCGCCATCGACGCCGCGCTCGAGCAATTGCGAATACTGCGCGCCGCCGTTGCCGATCAGGATCGACACGCGCCGCTCGCCCCGGGCTTCGGCGTCGCGCAGCTTGGTGATCTTGTTGTTGCCCGGCCAGTCTTCGTGCTTGAGCATCACGATGTCGGGAAAATCCGCAATCATCTTCACAATCAATGGCACGCTCATGAATACCGTGGTGATCGCCGGAAAATCCTGCAACACCCAGGGAATGCCCTTGAGACCCGCAGCCACCTGCTCGAAGTAGCCGTAGATCTGCTCGTCGGTCTTCAAGCCGGCCGGCGGCGCCACCATCACGCCGGCGGCCCCGGCGTCCATCACACGCTTGGAGAAGGCGACGAGGTTGTCGAGCCCGGCAGCACTCGCGCCCACGATAATTGGCACCTTCAGGCGCGCGAGGCATGCCTTCACAAAGGTCATGCTCTCGTCACCAGCCAGTTTGGGCGCTTCGCCCATGATGCCCAGGACGGTCGCGCCGGTGACGCCGCAGCCAGTGTAGAAATCCATCAGGCTCGCGGTGGAGTCGAGGTCAAGCCTACCGGCATCGGTGAAGGGGGTGGCGGAGATGACGAACATCCCGTTGGCGGCGGCGGTGAGGCGCATGCTGGCATCCATGATCGTGAAAGCCAAATTGTACCGGGCGCCTTACCTCCTTCCTGGCATCACGGTCGGCACCGTACAATTTGGCGATGATCGCCCTCTTCTTTGAAGTCACGCCGCGCCCGGGACAGGTCGAGCGCTATCTGGCCATGGCCGCCGCGCTCAAGCCGCAGATGGAAGCGCTCGGCGGTTGCCTGTTCATCGACCGCTTTCGCAGCCTGCAGACCGCGGGCCTGATTCTCTCGTTCCAGATCTGGCGTGACGAAGCCGCGCTCACTGCATGGCGCGTGCACGAAGCGCACCACCGCACCCAGACTGCGGGGCGCGAACAAGTGTTTTCGGATTACCGCCTGCGCGTGGCCCAGGTGATTCGTAGCGAAGAGCCGGGCAAACCGGCATGGCAGCCACAGCGGCTCTCGGCATGGAATGACCCCGCTGCGCGGCCGCCACGCTTTTGCGTGATTACCGAATCGAGCAGCGGCACGTTCGAGGCGCCCCCAGGCTGCACCCACGAGCGCTTTGAAAGCATCAACCGCGCCGGCGAATTCGCCCACCTGGTCACTGTGCCCGATTACTCCACCGCGCTGGAAGTGACCGAGAATTGCCGCATTGGCGCGCCCGCCTACCGCTTTCGCATCTGTGAAGTCGAGCGTGACTACGGCATGTTTGACCGCGCCGAAGCGCCGCAGTATTACCCGCCGGTCAAAAAATAAGCACCGCTTCAGTGAGCGCCGGTTCGATTGGCTGGCCTTTGATCGACCGCGCTCGATGGGCTGTGAATGGCTGGATGCGGCACCCGCATTGCCGGTCCGATTCCGGCGCGTCATGCTGATGTCGCACGGCTACACTGCGGCGCCATGACACCACGCCTCTATCTTGAACTTCTCGCATTGAGTGCCATCTGGGGCGGCGCATTCATCTACACGCGGGTGCTGGCCCCCAACATCGGCGTGTTCGTCACGACCGAATGGCGGCTGCTGCTGGGCGGCGCCGGCCTGGGCGTCTGGATGCTGTTCACGCATTTCGACGCCGACTGGCGCATCTACTGGAAGCGCTATCTCGCGCTCGGCCTGATCAACACGGCGATCCCGTTCAGCCTGTTCGGTTTTGCGGCCCTGACACTGCCGGGCTCCTACCTCGCCATCATCAATTCGATGGCGCCTCTCTGGGGCGCAGTGTTCGCCGCGATTTTTCTCGGCGACAGCCTCACGCCGCGCAAGCTCGCGGGCCTGGTGCTGGGCATGCTCGGCGTGGCCATGATCACGCGCGGCGGCCCGGTCCCCATCAATCCGCAGACCCTCGCCGCGATCGGCGCCTGCGTCGCCGCCACTGTTTGCTATGGCCTTGGGGGCGTCTATATCAAACTCAAGCTGCAACAGGCCAAGCCGGCCGCGATTGCCGGCGGCAGCCAGCTCCTGGCCGGCTTGCTGTGCGTACCGGCCCTGTTCACGGGCCCGGCCACCGCCGTGTATTCGCCGATGGTGTGGTTTCACATCGGCGTCATCGGCCTCGCCTGCGGCTCGGTGGCCTACTTGCTCTACTACCGCCTGATGACACTGGCCGGCCCGGTCAAGGCGCTCTCGGTCACGATGCTCATACCGGTGTTCGGCATGCTGTGGGGCAAGCTGTTCCTGGACGAAATCATCACTGCGGGAATGATCGGCGGTGGCGTCACCGTGATTGCCGGGCTGGCGCTTCTGTTCAGCGCATCGAAGAGCAGCACGCCGCGCCCCAATCATTGAGAGCTTATTGCATTCAGCGCATGCGCGTATTCTGCGATCACTCCACAAGAACCGCTCCCACCAAGGCTTTCGAGGCCGCGCCCGAAGAGAGTGAACCCTAGACCGCCGGCTCCTGCTGAGTCGCACAGTGAACGCTGCCGCCGCCAGCAGCGATGGCGTCAATGTTGATTTGCACGATCTCGCGCCCCGGAAAGGCACGCTGCAAAGCGTCGCGCGCTGCAATGTCGGCGCGCCGGTCACCAAACTCCTGGGCTACTACCGCGCCGTTGCACACATAAAACCCGACGTAACCTGCGGCGAACTCCTTGTTCTCGTGTTTGGCGCGCACCGTGCCGGGAGCCTCGAGCACGATGACTTGCAGTTTGCGGCCGCGCGCGTCGGTGGCGCCGCGCAGCAGCGCGAGGTGGCGCTTGGTGACTTCGTGGTCAAACGATTGCGGGTCGGCGTCGTAGCCGGCGCACACCACGCCAGGCTGCACGAAGCGGGCATAGAAGTCGGTGTGGCCATCGGTGATATCACGGCCCTTGATGCCGGGCAACCAGACGATGTGCTCCAGCCCCAGCAGGGCCTTGAGCTCGGCATCAATCTGCGCCTTCGACAGGCCGGGGTTGCGATTGGCATTGACGACGCAACTCTCGCTGATGATGGCGGTGCCCTGGCCATCGGTTTCAAGGCCGCCACCTTCGAGCACCAGCCGGGTCTTGAGCGCGGGCACGCCCGCCCGACGGGCGATCACGGTAGCTACCTTGGCGTCCTCGGCGTAGGCCTGTTTGTTGCCCCAGCCGTTGAAGTTGAGATCGAGCGCGGCCTTGTGCCCCTGGCGATTGACCATGAACACCGGTCCGGTATCGCGCACCCATAAATCATCAAGCGGGCACACCACGAGCTCTACGGCGGACGCGGTCAGTTCGCGGGCCAAGGCAACTTCATGTTGGCGCACCAGCATCGTCACCGGCTCGTAACGGGCAATGGTCCGTGCCAATGTCGCCAGATTGCGCTGCACATCGGGCAGCAGCTTTTTGCCCCAGATCGCCGCACTGGCGCCAAATGCCATCCAGGTACGCTTGTGGGGCGCGGATTCATCGGGCATGGTCCAGCTGCCGCTGTTGGCCGCGCCCTGGGCGGCCGTTGCAAGGTCTGCGTCGGAGGCTGCCACCAAACCCATGGGCACTATGGACATGGCTTTGATCATTTCGCGTCGTTTGACCATTCGATGTTTTCTACTTCACCCAGACTGTGTTCCTGCGATTGTGATCTGCGACGGTAGCAGGTTTCGGGTAAAACTCGACTCCCGGTAAATTAATGGCATGTCGCACGATGCGCTACCCTCTTGCGCTCACCAGTTCGATCTGCCCTTGCAAGGATTCATCATGAC
>JANLTL010000012.1:0-27930 GCA_031362905.1 Burkholderiales bacterium
ATACAAAAACAGGAGCGCAGAAAGCGCCTGATTCTGCGTAGAAGCCGACACCTTGCCCGCGACCGCGAGGTGCGTCAGAAACGACTCCACCTCAGGGGCAGCCAACGAAAAGCAATTATCCGCCGCGCGGCGGATAATTGCTTTTCGTTATGCGGCACGAAACGCCGCAGCGTAATCATCAATTCATTGGCAAATCGACTACAGGGGGAAACCATGGCAACGATGTTTAGTAGTGGGGATGGCTATGAAGAAATGATGGGCCGTCACAGCAAAAAGCTTGCTCCGTTGTTCGCGGATTTTGTTCGCGTTCAAGACAATGGGAAACTCCTTGATGTTGGTTGCGGGACTGGCTCCTTAACTCAAGTTCTAGCTGATCGAACGCATGAAGCCCAAATAGTTGGGATTGATCCGTCCAAGCCGTTCGTAGATCACGCCAGTGGTCGCTTTTCCAATGGAAAAAGAATCTCTATCGACCATGGCAGTGCAGTGGCGCTTCCCTATCCAGAAAATTCTTTTGATCAGTCATTCTCCCTGCTTGTGCTTATGTTTATTGCAGATGTGGACAAAGCCATCTCCGAAATGAAGCGTGTCACAAAACCAGGCGGAACCGTGGCTGCATGTGTATGGGAAAAGGAAGGCATGAAAATGGGAGCGATATTTTGGGAAGTGGCCATAAAGGTAGATCCTGCGGCGGAAGCTAGTGCTGAGAAAATGGCTGTCCTTTACCATGAAGGCATGCTATCGGACCAATGGCGGAGGAATGGCTTGACGAACGTGGTGGAGACGCCCATCGATATTCAGATGGAGTACAAGTCCTTCGATGAATATTGGAAGCCACAACTCGCAGGTGTTGGCCCAACCGGAGTCTATATGAATGAATTGTCTCCCGAGCATAGAGAAAAACTGCGTTTAGCTTTGATGAAAAGACACTTGGAGGGTCGAGCCGACGGCCCATACACCCTTCCAGCCAGAGCATTCGCCGTGCGTGGCACGGTGCCAAGCTAGAGCGAGTCTGCTAACTGGAAGCGCGGTAGTTAACGCAGGGTCCGAAGCATGCAATCGAAGGCCAAAACAGTACGCGAAGCAATGCCGCATAACAGCGCGTCCCAGCCGACCGCCTTCGGCGGCGGCTGAACGCGGACGTTGGGCGTCATAAAAAACGGTGCGGCGTTCATCGGGCGCAGCACCCAGCCGGAATGGGCGCGACAATTCCTCACCGTGGAACGGTGCGAGATACTGGTTGGGTTCGACAGCCTGCAGTTCCTCACGGCGTCGATTGGCACGGCACTGACGCCGGACTACTGGCCGGATCAAAGGGAGCGCAACCTGCGCAGCTGGGCAAAGCGCATCAAGGACATCGCCCAAACACGTGACGGCGCCTCATCCGGGTCGCCATTGCAGGAATGATTGATCAACATACAGAAAGTTTTCGATGAGTGAACCCAAATTGGCAAGCATCGGCATCATCGGCCTGGGCATCATGGGCGGCACCATGGCGCGCGCCCTGCTGGCTGCCGGTCACCCGGTACTCGGATACGACATCAATGCGGCCGGCTTGCGCGCGCTGCGCCGCGCAGGCGGCACCCCGATGCCCGGCGTTGCCGAGCTGGCACACCGGGCTGATGCTGTGATCACCTCGCTGCCTTCTGCCCAGGCGTTGCACGACGTGGTGGCGGGTCTTGCCGCCGTCAAGCCACGGAATCGCGGCCAGATCCTGCTGGAGACCAGCACCTTGCCATTGGCCGACAAGAAGCAGGCAGAGACCGTATTGCGCACCCAGGGGCGGGTGATGCTCGATGCACCGATCAGCGGGACAGCCACCGAACGCCCCGCGCAGGTCTGGATCATGTACCTCAGTGGACCGCCTGCGGCCTGCCGCCAGGTGCGGCCCTGGCTGTCGCACTTCACCCTTGACGCCCCGCGCGTCGGCGCGGCAGGCAGCGGCACCAAGCTCAAGCTCGCAGCCAATCACCACGTGGCCATACTCAACGTGGCGTGTGCCGAAATGGTGGCCTTGTGCCGCAAGATGGGTCTGGACCCGCGCGTTGCCCTGCGGCACATGGGACACAGCCCCTACATCGGCACCGGGCTGATGCGCATCCGCATGCCGATGATGCTCGAGCGCCGCTATCAGCCCGCCACCATGAAGATCGGCGTCTGGCAAAAGGACATGCAGGTCATTGCTGACATGGCGCGCGAGGTTGACTGCCCGACCCCGCTGTTTAACGCCAGCGCAGCGGTGTATACCGCCGCGATGGCGATGGGACTGGGCGAGCATGACACGGCTGCCACCGCTGAAGTACTGGCCGCGCTTTGCGGACAACCCAAGGCGGAGCGCTGATCGATCCAATTTCCGCGGTACGATGCACGTTTACCGCGCACCCGCACAGACTCCGCCTGACGGCGTGATACCCATGAACGCGATTCCCACAGTGCAGGTCGAAAACGACCGCGTCATCGTTACCAAATGGCGCTTTCCCCCGGGAGCAGACACGGGTGATCATGTGCATGCCCATGACTACGTCGTGGTGCCGCTGACGACCGGAAAACTCAGATTGGTCGAGCCGGCCGGCGTGCGGGATGTTGAATTGACAGCGGGCGGCTCGTACGCGCGACTGACAGGCGTCGCCCACAACGTGATCAATATTAATGACTACGAGTTCTCGTTCGTGGAGATCGAACTCAAATGAATGCGGCGCGTTGCTGTGGACGCACTACGGGACCATGATGCCTGATCGCTCCTGCGCCCTCGCGCTCGCCGCCGCGCTGCTGCTCTCCGGCTGCATGGTGATTTCGAACGTGCCTGTCGCAGGAGGACAACTGACGGTGTTTCGCGCGGGTGCAGATGCGCAACCCGTAGCCCAGCCACCGCTCGCGCTCAGCGCGGCGCAACGGCAATTCATCGAGGGCTGGCTGGCGGCACACCGCTCGGGCTGGTCGGCGCGCTACGCGCCAACGCTGATCCCCGCGTGGTGCCTGCGTCTCGAGACACCGCACGACAAGACGGTCTCGCTGTGCCGCTATGGCGCAACTGTGGTGTTGCGCGGCCTGGGCCCCGAGGTGGAGCGCAAGCTGACAAGCGATGACGAAGCTTTGTTTGCGCGCGAGCTCGAGAGCGGGCGCGCTTAGTGCAGCCAATGCGCTAAATGGCCGGTCACCGGTTTTTACCCAACAAGGATGTTTTCATGTTGCTGCGCCTTTGTTTGTCACGATGTACTCGCGTTACCGCGCTGATGGGCGCGCTCGGTCTCACTGCACTGCCGGCCCACGCTGACCAGATCAAGGTGCTCACTACCGGCGCATTCAAGCAGGTGGTGCTGGCCTTCGTGCCGCAGTTCGAAGCGCAGACGGGGCACAAGGTGACGGTCGACAACGACACCGCCGGTGCGCTGGTGAAACGCCTCGACGGCGGGGAGACATTTGATGTGCTGGTGCTCACGCCGGGGCCGCTCAAGCAATACGCAGACAAGGGACGCGTCGTCGCCGCCAGCGTTGCCACGCTGGCACGCGTGGGGATTGGCGTCGCCGTCAAGAGCGGTGCGCCACTGCCCGAATTGAAAACGGTGGAGCAGTTCAAGCAGGCATTGCTGGCTGCAAAAAAAGTGGCCTACATCGACCCGGCCGCGGGCGGCTCAAGCGGCATTTATCTGACCGGGCTGTTTCAGAAAATGGGCATCACCGATCAAATCAGGCCGAAGGCGGTGCTGGTGCCGGGCGGCCTGGTGGCAACACGCCTGGTCAGTGGCGAGGCGGACCTCGCGATCCACCAGGTCAGCGAAATTTTGCCGGTGCAGGGTGTAACGCTGGTGGCCATGTTGCCTGACGAGATTCAGAATTTCACCGTGTACGCCGGCGCAGTGAGTGCGGCGCCTGGTACCTCACCCGCAGCCCAGGCCTTCCTGTCGTTGATGGCGGGTGCGGGTGCCGCCGAGACGATTCGCGCCAAGGGCATGCTGCCAGGCAAATAGCGCTAGAAGCCTTGGTGCAAGCCATTCCTGGCTGGGATACCGCCAGAGGCGTTGGTGCAAGCGGCTTTCAAGCCTTCCCTTGCTTGCATCCTGCCCAAAACCCTCAGTGCTTGGCGGCCGGCTTCAACAAGGCCAGGGACAGCGCCGCTGCACTGCAGACCATGGCCGCCGCCTGCGCCGGACCGAGCGGCTCGCCATGCACGAGGGCACCCGAGAGCATCGCCACCACCGGCACCATGATCGATGACAGTCCGGCCACGTTGGCTGGCAGCAGGCCGACGATGGCAAACCAGCACACATTGCCCACGCACATCGGCACCAGGCTGATGTAGGTGATGACGGCAATCGATTGCCACGATGGCATGAACCACACGCCATCGCCGAAGATCGCTGCGCCGGCGATGGTCGGGCCGGCGGTGATCAGCAGTTGCCAACCGGTGAGTACCGTCGCCGATACCTGCCCCTGCACGTTGCTGCGCTTGAGGATCAGTGTGCCGATCGCCCAGCCCAGACCCGCCGTCAGGCCGCACAGCAAGCCGAGCGGTGCATGCGCGTAAGCCTTGAAGCTCGGCACCATCAACAGCAGTACGGCGGCGGCGCCAAGCAGAACGGCGAGCACCAGACGCGCCGTGAGACGTTCGCCCAGGATCGCCCAGGTGATGAGTGCCGACCACAGCGGCATGGTGAAACCCAGTACTGCGGCCTGCCCCGAGGGCAGCAGGATGGCGGCGTAACCGGTGGCGATGTTCCACACGATCAGGTAGAAGAAGCTGGCAATGCACACCGTGCCCCAGTGCTCGCGCGGGATGCCGAGCGACTGGCCACGCGCGCGCGCAAACAGCAGCAGCGCGAGCCCGGCCATCGGCGTTGATATGGCCCGAAAGGTCCACACCGAAACCTCGCGCATGGCAATCGGAAACAGCGGCCAGTTGGTACCCCACACCAGCGTGAGCACGACCAGCAGGATCAGCGCGCGGCGCGGGATCGCCGCTGCACCTTCCGCAGCCGGAGCGGCAGCGGAAGTCACTGCTTGGCGCCAGCGTCGAAGCTGAATCCCGCGTCTTTGAAATGGGCGAGCGCGCCGGGCGACGCCGACTCGATGGCGTCGGCCGCGTTCTGCGAAAAGGCAATGTCGCTCATGTCATGCACGCCACCGCTGATGATTACCTGGAGGACGCCCTCGTTCGTGCCGATGTTGCGAAACGCGCGGCACACGCCGGGCGGCACCGAGACGGTGTCAAACAAGTCGAGTTCGATGCGGTCCTGGCCCCGGTCATTCCAGGTCAGCTCGAACCGCCCCTGCAACACCGTGAAGGTCTCGAAGGTTTGTTGATGGGCATGCAGGCCCGGCCCCTGCCCCGGCGGACAGACCGCCAGCGTCATCGTGATGCCGGCCGCGCCAATGATCGGCGCGGCGCTGCTGATCGGCGTCTTCGCGTTGCCTTCGAGACCGATCACCGAGAGCAGCTTGCGTGCATAGACCACGTCGCGCGCCGCCTGCGGCACGGCGGAATTTTGCTGGATTGGCAGGGGTGCAAGCGCTTTGAAGCGCGCCACGCGCGCAGCCATGGCCGCGGCGCTGATATGAAGGGTTTTCATGGTGACCAGGGTGCGTCAAGGTGAAGCTGCGATTATGGGCCAATGATCGCGCCTGCGTGCAGACGCGGCTGCCGCTGGGCCGGGACACCGGGAAGGTGCCCCGAGGCCAGTCCGCAGCCGGAACAAAGCGCGGGTGCGGGCGGCTCATCTCCAGACTATTCCCCGGACAATTTGTATACAATATTTTTCCATCTCCCCGCCGGAAATGCCCACGATGCCCGCCGCGCCGCCATGGTAAATCTCTCACCCGGCGATCTGGCGCATCTGCGCCACGCCATCGCCGAATCACGCGGCGCGCGCCGGCGTGGCGACATGCCCTATGGTGCCGTCCTGATCGACGCGCACGGCACGTTCCTGCTGGCTGCGCAAAACACCCAGGTCAGCGAACGTGACCTTACCGGCCACGCCGAACTGAACCTGTTGCGTCAAGCCTCGCGACAATTTGGCCCGGCCGCGCTGGCGGGTGGCACGGTGTTTGCGAGTGGAGAACCTTGTGCGATGTGCGCCGGCGCGCTGTACTGGTCCGGTGTGGCGCGGGTGGTGTTTGCGCTCGGTGCGGCGACCATGCAGCGCCTTGATCCGTCCGACAGCGCCACCGCGTTGCCGGACTGTCGTAGCCTATTGGCCGCCTCCGACCGGCCAATCGAAATTGTGGGACCTTGTCTGGAACCCGAAGCCGAACAGGCTTTTTTTGATCGATAGTGAATGTGAGAGGAGCAAACGCATCATGAAAAAATTATGTACCAGCGTGATCCACACGCTGCTGGCGCTGGCCTGCGGCGCGGCGGCCCTGCCGGCCGCGGCGCAAGACTGGCCGAGCCGGCCGCTCAAACTGATCGTGCCCTTCCCACCCGGTGGCGCCAGCGACATCGTGGCGCGCCTGATCTCGATTCCGCTGAGCGAGAAGCTCAAGCAGCCGGTGCTGGTGGACAATCGTCCCGGCGGCGGCACCACCATCGGCGCCAAGGCCGTGATCTCGGCCAACGACGGCTTTCACACCTTGTTCGTGTCGAACAGCGCGCCAATTTCGATCGCGCCCTTCCTGTTCGATGCGCCGCCCTATGACCCCAACAAGGACTTCACCCACGCGGCGATGATCGGCACCGTGCCGAACGCCTTCTTCGTGGCGGCCGCCGTTCCGGCCAAGACCATGGCGGAGTTCATCGCCTGGATCAAGGCGCAGCCCAAGACGGTGCCCTTTGGCTCCGGCGGCGGCGGCTCGATCGGCCACATCGTCGGCGACATGTTCAAGAGCGAGCTCAAGCTCAACATGGAGCACATCGCCTACAAGGGCTCGGCGCCCATGTTCCAGGACATGCTCGGCGGCCATCTGTCGGTCGGGGTCAACACCTTGACCGAGGTCGCCGAGTTGGCCAAGCAGGGCAAGCTGCGCGTCATCGCCGTCACCAGCCCGGTGCGCTCCAAGTTGCTGCCCGATGTCCCAACCATCGTCGAAGCCGGTTACCCGAAGCTGGTGGCAGAAAACTTTGTCGGCATCTCGGGCGCGGCGGGCATGCCAGCCGCCGCCGTGGCCAGGCTCAACGCGGCGATCAGCGAAGCGGTACGTGACCCGAAATTCGTCGCACGCCTCGAAGACCAGGGGTTCGTGGCCAAGCCGATGACCGCTGCCGAATTCACCGGCTTCGTGCAAAAGCAGGTCAGCGAATTCCAGCCGGCCGTCAAGGCATCAGGGGCCAAACTCAATTGATCCAGCCTGCCGGAGCGTGAGTCATGACGCGCGCAGGTCTGTGCATCTGTGCGCAACCTCGTTTGCTAAACTGCGGCGCATATGACGTTGCCGCTGTTGACCTTGCCGCTGCGTGCCGCGCCCCTCGCCACCCTGATCATCTGCACCATCGTCGGCGGTCTGGCCATCGACCGCAGCTTTGGCGTGCCGGGGCAGATAGCGGTCACCCTGTTCGTATGGGTGCAACTGGTGTGGCTGTGCGCACGCGCCGATGCCGCACTGCGCACGCGCTTGATCGCCTGCGTGTGGATTGCGGGTCTCGGTGAAATCGGCGCCTCGCTGCTCTGGCGTCTGTATGACTACCAGTTTTTCAATGTGCCGCTGTTTGTGCCGCCTGGGCACGCCTTGCTCTATCTTCTCGGGATGCTGCTCGCAGAGCGGCTCCCACCAAGGGTTGCAAGCCTGGTGCCGTGGATCGCCGCACCATTTGTGGCGCTCCTCGCCGCTTGCGGCATCGATACCCTGAGTCTCTGGCTGTTCGCGCTCTTCGTGCTGTTCATGTGCTGCGGACGCGACCGGCCACTCTACGCGACCATGTTTGTGCTGGCGCTGGTGATGGAAATCATCGGCACCTCGATCGGCAACTGGCACTGGCCGGCTGATGTACGCCTCACTTCGCTTACCACGCTCAATCCGCCACTGGCAGCCGGCGTGTTTTATTGCGTGCTTGATTGGCTGGTGAGCCTGCGCGTACGGGCGGCGCATTGGCGCATGCCCACCCGATCTGCCGCACAAGCCGCGTAGACCCCGCATCCCGGTGCGCCCCGTGGCGCTGTGATACCTTCGCCGCTGGTCCATTTGACGCGCACCATGATGCCGCAGCAACCTTTCCTTGATTCACCTTCCAAACCGCACATGAGCCTGCCGCCGCTGGCATGCGATGCGCACGTGCATGTGTTCGGCCCGGTCGCGCATTTTGCCTACGACGCCGACGCGCCCTGCACGCCGGCTGACGCGCCCAAGGAAATCGTGACGAAAAAGCCAAGTGGCAGCCGATTGTAAAAGCGAACAACATCAAGCTCGACTGATCCGGCCATGACTCAAACGCAGACTGAAAAACGCATCGTCCTCGGTGTCACCGGCGGTGTCGCCGCCTACAAGGCATGCGAACTGGTACGCCTGTGTGTCAAGGCCGGCATCACGGTCGACGTGGTGATGACGCAGGCGGGGGAGCATTTTGTCAGCGCCGTGACCTTCCAGGCGCTCTCCGGGCGCCGCGTCTACACCGACCTGTGGGATGCGTCGATCCCCAACAACATGGCGCACATCGAGCTCACGCGCGCCAACCCGGGCCAGGCCGCCGCCATCGTCGTGGTGCCGGCCACTGCCGACTTCATGGCCAAACTGGTGCATGGCCGCGCGGATGATCTGCTCTCGACCACGATCGTCGCACGCCAGCCTGGCTGCCCGCTCCTGCTGGCCCCGGCGATGAATGTCGAGATGTGGCAAAACCCGGCAACGCAACGCAATGCGATGCAACTGCGCGCCGATGGCGTCACCCTGCTTGGGCCGGGTCGTGGCGATCAGGCCTGCGGTGAAACCGGAGATGGGCGCATGCTCGAACCGGAAGAAATCATTGAGAGCATCGAAGCCCTGTTTGCACCCCAAGCGCTCGCTGGCAAACGCGTGCTCATTACCGCCGGGCCGACCCAGGAACCGATTGACCCGGTGCGCGTGATCACCAATCATAGCTCCGGCAAGATGGGTTATGCGTTAGCCGATGCGGCACGTGCTGCGGGGGCCGAAGTGACGCTGGTGAGCGGCCCGGTAGGCCTCGCCACCCCGTTCAATGTGACGCGCGTCGATGTGCTGACGGCGCGCGAGATGTTCGATGCCGTCAAACTGCGCGTGAGCCAATGCGACATATTCATCGCGGTAGCAGCAGTGGCCGATTATCATGTCGTCAACGGCAGTGCGCAAAAGATGAAGAAGGATGGTTCCGGCAAATTCACACTGGAACTGGCTGAAAACCCCGACATCCTCGCGCACGTGGCGGCGCTCCCCAATCCACCTTTTTGTGTCGGTTTCGCCGCCGAGAGCGAGAAGCTGCTCGAACACGCCGATGCCAAACGCAAGCGCAAGAAGGTGCCGCTGCTGGTCGCCAATCTTGCGCAGGCTGCCTTTGGCGCAGACGAAAACGATGTGGCGCTGCTCGACGACGCAGGCACGCATGCGCTGCCGCGCGCGCCCAAGACCTTGCTGGCGCGGCAGATCATCGAACGTGTTGCCCGCGCGCTCACCTCAACGCCGCGCTGACGCCGCTCCATCACGCACGCGCTGCGAGCATTGCGCCTGACCCATTGCCGAAAGAACGCGTGAAGCTTTCCGTCCTCGATCAATCCCCGATCATCACCGGCCACACCGCTGCCGACGCCATCGCCGCCACGCTCGAACTGGCACAAGCTGCTGAAACCCTTGGCTACCAACGCTTCTGGCTTGCCGAGCACCATGGCTTGTTGAGCCTGGCGGACCCTTGCCCGGAAGTTTTGCTGGCGCGCATTGGCTCGCTCACGAAAACCATTCGCATCGGCACCGGCGGCATCCTGCTGCCCTACTACGCGCCCTTCAAGGTGGCCGAGCAGTTCCGCATGCTGGAGGCGCTGTTCCCCGGCCGCATGGATCTGGGCATCGGCCGCGCCCCCGGCGGTGATCTGAAAACCGCGCGTGCCGTAAGCGGCTGGACCACCGGTGGCGCCTACAACGGTGGCGAGCACTTCGCTGACCAGGTGGCCGAGTTGATCGCCCTGCTCGATGCTGCATTGCCGCCCGAACATCCATACGCCGACGTGCCCTTGCAGCCCGCAGGTGCGACGGCGCCGCAGATCTGGGTGCTGGGTTCCTCCGACTACGGCGGGGCATTGGCTGCGCATTTGGGGCTGCGCTTCGCGTTTGCGCATTTCATCAATGCCTTCGACGGGCAACCGGTAACGCAGGCGTATCGCGATGACTTCAAACCCGCGCCGCACGCGGCAAATACGCGCGGAGCGGTGACACCAGCGCCGCATCTGGCTATCGCGGTGTTCGCCATTTGCGCAAACACTCAGGCCGAAGCCGACCGGTATGCCGAAGCCGTCGACGTGCGCCGCGTACAGATGGCCTATGGCATCAATGCGCCGATCCCGTCACTCGAAGAGGCGCGCACCCGCGCCCAGCATTTTTCCGACCGCGACCGCATGGTGGTCGAGCGCGAACGACCGCGCGCCATCATTGGCACGCCAGACTTCGTGGCGGACCGCATCGCTGAGTTGGCGGAGTTGTTCGTGGCTGACGAAGTAGTTGTGTTGAGTGTCGCCCCCGACTACGGAGTACGGCTCAAATCCTATGAATTGCTGGCTCGCAGCATGCCGCCAGCCGGCTAGAGTCTGAATCGATTTCGACATAAAGCTGGCGCTTGAACAAGAGGAAAAAATGGCTCACAGCGGAGTCACATCCGCGGTTTAGAAAGGGCACTCCACGTCCGTTTGTTGACAAAAATGCCGCTTTGCAGTAAATTTCACATTATGAAATATCATTTTATTTAACGGGATTTTGAGGAGACGCCTGAATGAACGCCCCGCAGTCAATCTACGCCCCCGGCATTGAAATTACCGCGCCTGTCAGCCCGGCCTTTGCCGAAATTCTCACGCCAGAAGCCCTGCTGTTCATCGCGAAACTGCAGCGCGGCTTTGGCGCGCGCCGCGCAGAACTGCTGGCAGCGCGCGCCACGCGCCAGCAGGATTGGGACGCCGGGCAGTTGCCCGATTTTTTGCCCGAGACCGCGCATATTCGCGCCGATGATTCGTGGCGCGTCAACGCCTGCCCTGCCGACTTGCAAGATCGCCGCGTGGAAATCACCGGGCCGGTGGACCGCAAGATGGTGATCAACGCCCTCAATTGCGGCGCCAACACCTTCATGGCCGATTTCGAGGATTCGAACACGCCGACCTGGAGCAATCAGATTGAAGGCCAGATCAATTTGCGTGACGCGATTCGCCGCACCATCAGCTTTACCAACGAAGCCGGCAAGTCCTACTCGCTCAACGAAAAGACTGCCGTGCTGATCGTGCGTCCGCGTGGCTGGCATCTTGACGAAAAGCACATGTTGGTCGATGGCGCGCCGGTGTCAGGCGGCATTTTTGATTTCGGCTTGTACTTCTTTCACAACGCGAAGGAACTCATCAAGCGCCACAGTGGGCCCTACTTCTATATCCCGAAGATGGAGTCGCACCTTGAAGCACGCTTGTGGAACGACATCTTTTGCATGGCACAGGATGACCTCGCCATTCCTCGCGGCACCATCAAGGCGACCTGCCTGATCGAAACCCTGCTGGCGGCCTTCGAGATGGACGAGATTCTTTATGAAATGAAGGAACATTCGGCCGGCCTCAATGCAGGCCGCTGGGACTACATCTTCGGTGCCATCAAGAAGCTGCGCATGAACAAGGATTTTTGCCTGGCCGACCGCGCGCAGGTGACCATGACCGCGCCGTTCATGCGCCCCTACTGCCTATTGCTCGTCAAGACCTGCCACAAGCGCGGCGCGTTTGCGATGGGTGGCATGGCGGCGCAGATTCCGATCAAGAACGACACCGCCGCCAACGACGCGGCGATGGCGCGCGTCAAGGCCGACAAGCAGCGCGAAGCCACCGACGGTTACGACGGTACCTGGGTCGCCCACCCTGGCCTCGTAGGCATTGCCAAGGCCGAGTTTGATGCTGTGATGAATACGCCAAACCAGATTTCGCGCCAGCGAGACGATGTCACTGTCGTGGCCAAAGACCTGCTCAACTTCGGCCCGGAAGGCCCAATCACCGAGGCCGGATTGCGCATGAACATCAACGTCGGAATTCAATACATTGGCTCTTGGCTCGGTGGCAACGGCTGCGTGCCGATCTACAACTTGATGGAAGACGCTGCGACGGCAGAGATTTCACGTTCGCAAATCTGGCAATGGATTCGCAGCCCGAAAGGCAAGCTCGACGACGGGCGCAAGATCAGCCGCGAGATGCTGTCGTCGATGGTGCCGGAGGAGTTGCCGAAGATTCGTGAATACCTTGGCGATGCCGGTTGGGGATTGGGCAAGTATGAGGAAGCGGCGCAGATGTTCGAGAAAATGTGTCTCGATGACAACTTCGTCGAGTTTCTTACCTTGCCAGCTTACGAAAAAATCGACTGAGCACCGAGCGGCGCAGACGCGTTCTGCTGCGGATGCCAACAGGTTCTGTAACACAGAAGCAGGCCTCGCGATCCAGATGCAAAGACGCCCGTGCCGGGATTCGGTGCGGGCGTTTTTGTTTGAGAAATGCGCGGATCGATTCTGAATCCTTGACCCCTAAAGCCGCATGCAGAGCGGATGTCGAAGATGTATCAACTGAAACCCTTGGCCACCAAGGGTTCGGGGGTGTCGCTTATTTTGCAATTGGTGCCGCCGCTACAATCACGGCATGACCTTGCCCATCCATTACCGCATCGCTTGCGCGCATCCTGGCGCGCATCTTTTCAGCATCATCCTCACGGTTGCCGAGCCGGATCCGGCTGGTTGCACCTTCTCCTTACCAGCCTGGATACCAGGCAGCTACATGATTCGCGAGTTTGCCCGCAATATTGTGCGCATCAGCGCGCGCAGTGGCATTCGTGCGGTCCCGCTCGTCAAGAGCAACAAACATACCTGGCGCGCCGCGCCATGCGCAGGCCCACTCGTCATCGAGTACGAAGTCTACGCTTGGGATTTGTCGGTGCGCGCGGCGCATCTGGATGAAACCCACGGATTTTTCAACGGAACGAGTGTGTTTCTGTGCGTGCATGGGAGCGAGCAAGCCTTGCACACAGTGAACATCATGCGCCCTGCCGGGCCCAGCTACGCAGACTGGCGTGTGGCCACGTCCTTGCCGCGCGCGCGCGGCACGCCGGCTTACGGCTTTGGCACTTACCGGGCGGAGAGCTACGATGCGCTGATTGATCATCCGGTCGAAATGGGCAGGTTTACCCTGGTGCGGTTTTCGGCATGCGGCGTGCCACACGCGGTGGCGATAACCGGCCGCCACGACTGCGACGGCGCACGCCTCGCTGCCGATCTGAAGCGCATTTGTACTGAGCACATCTGCCTGTTTCATGGCGCTGGCGCAACTGCCGATAGAGTCCCTTTTGCGTCCTATCTCTTTCTGGTCCTCGCGGTTGGCGATGGCTATGGCGGCCTCGAACACCGTACGTCCACCGCGCTCATTTGCGCGCGCAATGATTTGCCGTACGCAGGGCTTAAAGAAACCAGTGAGGGCTACCGCACCTTTCTCGGGCTCTGTAGCCACGAGTATTTTCATGCCTGGAACATCAAGCGCATCAAGCCCGCCGCCTTTACACCCTACGACCTTACGCAGGAAAATTATACGAATCTGCTGTGGGCCTTCGAGGGTTTTACCTCTTACTATGATGACTTGACGCTGCTGCGCGCGGGGGCGATTTCACTCCAGGAATACCTCGATATGCTGGCCCGCACCATCCGCCAGGTTCTGCGCGGCGCGGGCCGCAACAAGCAGAGCGTGGCCGAGTCGAGCTTTGATGCATGGATCAAGTACTACCGGCAGGATGAGAACGCACCCAATGCCATCGTGAGTTATTACACGAAAGGTGCGCTGGTGGCGCTCTGCCTCGACCTGATGCTGCGCACCGGCTCACGAGGACGGCGCTCGCTCGACGATGTGATGCGCTTGTTGTGGCGCGAGTACGGCGTTCATCTGGCTGGTGTGCCAGAGGACGGTATTGAGCGTGCGGTGCTGTCGGTTGCGGATGCTGCGGCAGACAATGTGTCGGGTACTGCTGCCGATTTCCCCGGCGCAACGGCGGGTAGCGCGGCGCTGCGCCGTCGGTTGCGGAGCTTTTTTCGAAACGTGGTGCACGGAACTACGCCACTGCCATTGCAGCAACTTCTCAAAGCAGCTGGTTTCGCCCTTCAGGTCCGTGTTGGCAGTGGCGCCGGACTCGGAGTACGAACGGCGACGGCCGCCGACGGCGTCAAGCTAACCCATGTGCTCGACGGCAGCGGTGCGCAGGCGGCTGGCCTGTCTGCAGGTGATGTCGTCATTGCGGTGGACGGATTGAAGGTGACGCAATCAGTGTTGGATCAACAACTGGTGCGCAAACGCTCTGGGGCGTCGGTCGAGGTTCATGCCTTCCGGCGCGACGAACTCATCACCCGCCAGGTGCGCATCGGCAGCACCGAACTCGAGGTGACCGTTGCGCCGGCGTCCGCTCAACCGCCTCCGGGCCGGGTGCGTGGGGCTGCGCGATCCGCAGGTTGACGATGTAAGGCTATGTCATCGCGCCAGCAGACGGCGCGCTGACAAGGACTTCACGCGATCGTTACGCCCGGAATCTTGGACAGGTCGACTTGGTCGATCTGTGTTGGATCCATGAATTGCTCGGCATACTTGAGGTAGACCTTTTCACGGATGAACACGTCGAACAGATCAGGGTCGACGTGTCCGTTAAGCTTGAACTTCCCGAGAATCTCGAGTGACTCCGTCAGGGTCTTGCCTTTTTTGTAGGGCCGGTCACGTGCGGTGAGGGCCTCAAAGATGTCGGCAATGCCCATGACGCGCGCCTGCACGCTCATTTCATCACGCTTGAGACCCTTGGGATAACCCTTGCCATCCATGCGCTCGTGGTGGCCACCGGCGTACTCCGGCACGTTCTTGAGATGCTTGGGCCACGGCAATTCTTCGAGCATCTTGATGGTGGCGACAATGTGATGATTGATGATCTGGCGTTCATCTGCAGTCAATGTGCCGGCACGAATTGTGAGATTTTTCAACTCCTCGTCTGTGAGGAAATTGCATTCGACGCCGCTGACGTCGCGCCAGCGGTAGGCGGCAATGCGGGTAACGCGCGCGATGTCGTCTTCTTTCATGAACTCGCCACCGACATTGGCGCGGCGCAGAAATTCGCGGTCGCCGTTCAGTTCTGCCACGCGCGAGTCTGCGTCGCCCTGTTTCATTTGTCCTTTGAGCACTGCAATTTCGATATCGCGCTTGAGTACTTCAAAGCGCGTGTCCACCAGGTGAATGCGATCAAAGATGGTTTCGAGCTTGGTTGACTTGTCAACCACATGAACTGGCGTAGTGACTTTGCCGCAGTCGTGCAAGAGGCCGGCGATCTTCAGTTCATAACGGTCGCGGTCCGTCATGGTGAAATCCTTGAGCGGCCCGACTGTGGTCTGATTGACCGCTTCGGCCAGCATCATGGTGAGCGTCGGCACGCGCTGACAATGGCCACCGGTGTAGGGTGATTTTTCGTCGATGGCAGTGTTCATCACATTGATGAACGACTCAAATAGCTGTTCAAGCTGCAGGATCAAATTGCGATTGGTAAGCGCAATCGCTGCCTGCGAGGCCAGGCTTTCAGCCAGGCGCTGGTCGGCATCAGAAAACGTCGTGACACCGCCGGTGACCGGGTCCTTGCGGTTGAGCAATTGCAGCACGCCGATGATTTCGTTCTCGTGATCGCGCATCGGGATCGTGAGAAATGAAGTCGAGCGATAGCCGGTCTTGTTGTCAAATGCTCGCGTCCCGTTGAAATCGAAGCCCTCAGCCGTGTAGGCATCGGCAATGTTGACCGTATCGCCGGTCAGCGCAGCATAGGCCGCCACCATGTTGCGGTTGGGGCTGCCATCCTCGGCGTAAAGCTTGATCGGATAAAAAGTGATCGGGTTTCCTGATGTACCCCCCAAGCGGATGTTGAGGGTGTCATTGAGCAGGATTTCAAAGGTCAAGGTGTCGCCATCGGCTACGCGATATAGCGTGCCACCGTCAGCGTTGGTGATGTGCTTGGCGGCATTGAGAATCTTGTCGAGCAGCGCGTTGATGTCACGCTCTTGCGACAGGGCTGCGCCTACCGCATTGAGCTGCTCAAGCCGTTTAAACAGCTCCTCGACTGAAACCGCAGACATCGCTTATTTGATGCAGACGGTACGAACCTGTTTGAGATCGGTCAAACCCATCAGCACCTTTTCCATGCCGTCCATCTTGAGGGTATTCATGCCTTCTTCGACTGCGCAGACAAACAACTCTGCGACCCGTGCGCGCTCCTGGATCATTTTCTTGATGCGTTCCGAGGCAATCATGAGCTCATGGAGGCCGGCGCGACCGCGATAGCCGGTATTGGAGCACTTGTCACAACCCTTGGAGCGAAACATGGTGAGCTTGCCATCCTTGCCATACTCGGTCATCCAGCGGTCATACAGCTTCTTGAACGAGCCTTGCGCATCGGCTTTCCAGGCCGGAGTCTTGACCAGTTCATCGGCGTACTCTGTGATGAACGACTTCAGTTCGTTGGCCTCAGGATGATATGACTCCTTGCAATCGCCGCACAGGCGTTTGGCAAGACGCTGCGCAAGAATGCCGAGAAGCGCATCGCCGAAGTTAAACGGATCACAACCCATGTCAAGCAGGCGGATCACCGCCTCAGGTGCGCTGTTGGTGTGCAAGGTGGCAAACACCAGGTGGCCAGTGAGCGAAGCCTCAATGCCGGTACCGGTGGTTTCGGCATCGCGCATCTCACCGACCATGATGATGTCGGGGTCAGCGCGCAAGAACGCCTTCATCACCACCGCAAAATCAAGACCCGCCTTTTTGTTGACCTGTACCTGACGCAATCCTTTTTGCGTAATCTCAACCGGGTCTTCCGCGGTCCAGATTTTGGTGTCTGGCGTATTGAGAAAGCCGAGCACAGAGTGTAGCGTGGTGGTCTTGCCGGAGCCGGTTGGCCCACATACGAAGAACAAACCATAGGGCTTGCTGACGGTTTTTTTCAGATTTTCATTGTTGTACTTGGTGAGGCCAAGCTTGTCGATGGGAATCGGCTCACCTGCCGCCAGAATACGCATCACGACGTCTTCGACACCACCCTGGGTAGGGATGGTTGCCACCCGCAATTCAATGTCGAGCGGACCGAATTTCTTGAACTTGATCTTGCCGTCCTGGGGCCTGCGCTTCTCGGATATGTCAAGGTCACACATGATCTTGAGACGCGCGGCGATGGCGGCACGGTAGCTCGCTGGAATTTCGATATAGGGAATTAGCGAGCCGTCCTTGCGGAAGCGGATTTCAGTTTTGGCTTTGCCAGGATAGGGCTCAATGTGGATATCCGAGACGCCCATGTTATAGGCGTCGACAATGATTTTGTTAACCAGCTTCACCAATTCGTTGTCGGCCGCCGCATCCACATCATCGGACGAGTTTCCAAGCGAATCGACCGCTTCGTCATCATCCATCCCCGAGAGCAAGTCATCAATGGAACTGGAGTCGGCCACATCGCCAAACAGGGAATTGAGGGTGAGCTTGAATTCCTGGCGAGTCGTCACGCGAAAAGCGATTTTGGACGCCCGTGGAAACACGTTGGTAACAATTCGCGAGCTCTTGACGCGCTCGGGATCGAGGCACATGACCACCAGCCCTTCCTTGGTGTCGTCGATCGGGACCCATTCGCTCGACTCAACATAGTCGCGCTTGAGGTTCTTGAGCAGATCAGCCGGTTTGATGCGATCCGCCTTGAACGCTTCATAGGGCACGGCAAAGAACTTCGCCAACGCTGCGCCGAGTGCCGGGAGCTTGACTTGAAATTCTGAAATCAGAATGTCTTCGATATCGGTGCCCTTGCGGCGTGCCGAGCGCGTGGCGAGATCAAATTCCTGTGCTGACAGCACGGCATCAGCCACCAGGTAATCGTACTTGGTCTTGACCGGTTGCGCGGACTTCTGGCGCTGGCGAAACGCAATGGCAAGCGTTTGGGTAAGCGCACCGACACCTTCCTCTTCAAGCATGCCAAACGCCTGACCCGACTTGTTATTGATGATCTGAACGACGCCGATGAGCTCACCGGCCTGCGCATCCACCACTGGCGCCACCAGCATCTGCTTGGTACGGTATCCCGTTCGCTTGTCAACCTCCTGTAGAAAGCGCAAATTTGGATTGTGTGACTTGAGCTCAACTTCGTCGTAAACGTCCCTGATATTGGTAATCTTGCGCGACAGCGCCACATAGCCCGCAATGCTCTGCTCGGCAATCGGGAGTTTGAGATCCTTGAATGAGTTGAGGCCGGTCTTGACCTTTGAGACGATGGATGCCTTGTCTTCACCGATCGAGTAGATGGTCAGGCGATCTGCATTGAACAGGTTGCAGATCTCCTGACTGACTTCGAGCATGATTTCATCCACGTTGCTCGTCGCATGAATGCGGTTGGTGACCGTCTGCAAGTTCTTCTGAAAATTCAGTTTCAGATTGACGTCAGGCCCCTGGGCGGCCGGTTTAGGACTCAAGACTGCACTCATATGAACCTCACGCGGGAAGACAGCAACTACGCCTGGAACAGGCTATTGAACCGATTGAACTGCACGCGCGCTCTTCGCGGCCCACAGACCGCCATCAAGCAAGGCGACCCTGAAGCCACGATGCGCCAGCAGGAAGGCCGCAGCGGCGCTGCGCCTCCCGCTCTGGCAATACACCAGGTACTCGCGCGCTTTATCAAGCACGGAAAACGCGTTTCTGATCTCTGCCAGCGGCACATTGATCGCGCCCGGCATGCGGTCGTATTGGTACTCGGACGGATAGCGTACATCCAGCCATTGCGCCCCCGCGCCCGCCTTGGCGGTTGCCGCAGCCATGGAGATGCGATTGAGGAGCGGTTCTTTGAGAAGAGCGATGAAATCCTGCTTGGCAAGCCGCAGCAACACGCCATCGAGCTTCATGACAACCGATGCATTGCGCTTGGCCTCGGAAACCAGCGCTTCCTCTCCAAATGCATCACCGCTCTTGAGGTCTGCCAAGGTAACGATGACGCCGCCGACGGTGCGTGTAACTTGCGCTCGGCCCGATTCAATTACGTAGTAGTAGTCGCCCTCGCCACCCTCGGCAATGATCTGTTGACTGGCTTTGACTTCAATCCGCTCAAAACGATTTAGCAGCTCGCCAATATGGGCCGGAGGGAGATTGGAAAAGGCGCCCGACTGCAAGTTGCGCACGCTAAATACCCCGGACATCACGTTCCAGCCCGGCGGCACCGCGTTGGCCCCGTTGACCGCAGCCGTACCATTCCCAAGCGTCTGAAGTCTGCCCGTGCGGGTAGCGTCAAATGCCGCCAATTGATCCCAGGTCAACATAATGTCCAGAAGATCGTGATCGATCCTGATCAGTTGGGCATCGGAGAGCGCCTTAGCACCTACCACCGCCGCATTGCGTTTGATCGCATTGCGCGCGGCTGGCGTTCCACCCTTCAGTATTTCCTCTGCGCCGTCGGCCAGCATCAGCGTCAGGTCGCCTGCTAAGAGGAATGACATCTGCTCACTCGGCGCACGTGCGCGGAACAGGTCCATGCCGGCGGGGATGCTCTCGACATTGCACAATTCGGAAAACTCCTTCAGGCGTGCATCAGACAGGGTCGAGAGCGGTTCGAACCGGCGCAGCATCTCGACAGAAACAACGCTCATGTCGGCTCAAAACTCGAAAATCTGGCCATTCTGGAGCATGCGCGGTTTGTAATCACCGGCAAACTCTTCGATTTCCTGCATGGTCAGCTCAATTTCACCCGGCTTGAGGTGGGTGATAAAAATTTCCGCACTGCGCTCAAGCTTGGCCAGTTCTTCAGCAAGCAAGCTCGGACAAAGATGTTTCGATGCAACCGCCAGCTGGCGCTCACGGTTGCAGAACGCCGTTTCGATAATCAGATACTTGAGATCGGGAATCCGGTTGACAACCTTCCACAGCGGATCGTTGGTGAAGGTATCTCCCGAAAACACGAGACTCGCGCGCCCGCTGTTGATCTGGTAGCCCACTGCCGGCACCGTATGGTTGGCAGGCAGTACGGTCAGGTTGCGCCCGCCGAGCGAAATAGTTTGACCTTCCTTGATTTGCTCATACCGCATAAACGGCTTGTCCGCAGTGGGAATCGCCGTAAAGTCAGGCCATACGCTCCAATTGAAAATGTGCTTTCTGAGCGTATCGAGCGTTTCTTCTATTGCATAAATCGTAATCGGGCGGTCGCGCATGGCGCCCACCGTATCGACAATAAACGGAATCGTCGCGATGTGGTCCAAATGGGAATGCGTGAGGAAAATATGATCAATCATCGACATTTCGGTCAGCGAAAGATCGGTCACACCCGTGCCAGCATCAATCAGCACGTCATTGTCAAGGCGCAATGAGGTCGTGCGTAGATGCTTCCCGCCAATTCCGCCGCTGCATCCGAGAACTTTGACTTTCATCGCCCAAGACCTATCATTTCTCGTCAAAGTTTGTCACGCCGTCCCAATTCGGGCCGGGTGGATTGTTGCGATAGTGAACCGCGCGCTTGGCGTAAAGCTCGTACAGGTAGCAGTCGGGATTGATGCGCTGCAGATTGAGCAATCCGACCTCAACCTGATCCCACTGCTGCCCTCGATAGCCCTTGAGCGTTTCACGCCAGAGTTTGATTTCATCCTTCAACTTTTTGTCTGCATCTGCCTCCAGGCAGAGGGGCTCAAAAATGGCAACTGGTTCGCTCTTTCCTTTCACGCGAATGCGATCGAGTTCACGATACAGGAAGTCCTTGACAATTTTTTCCGTGTTTTCGCCCACCATAATACCGACGCCGTATTCCTTGGTGCGTCCCTCCAGACGCGACGCCAGATTGACCGGATCACCCATCACGGTGTAAGCCTTGCGTATTTTTGAACCCATATCGCCGACCCGAACATGGCCCGAGTTGAGTCCAATGCCGATTTTGAGATCGGGCCAGCCCTTGGCGATGAATTTTTGCCGCAATTGAGCACAGGCCACTTGCATTTCGAGTGCGCTCAGCACCGCCTGACGCGCGTGCTCGGGGTCGGGAACCGGTGCCCCCCAAAACGACATGATGCAGTCGCCTATGTACTTGTCCAGCGTTCCGCGGTGCTTCGAGATGATCGCCGACATCGTGGTCAGGAACTCATTGATGTAGAGCGACAAGTCCCCTGCGGAAAGGCTCTCCGAAATGGTGGTGAATCCGCGAACATCGGAAAACAGGATGGTGAGATCGGCTTCCGTCGGCTGCATGCTGTACTTTTCGGGATCGCGCGCCATTTCGTCAACCAATTCCGGTGGCACATACTGGCCAAACAGCTCGGTGAACTGGCGTTTGCTGCGGCTTTCGACGAAATAGCCATAGGCCATGTTTAGCGTAAACAGCGACAGCGTCATCAACAGCGATGCCGCAAGGGGCAACACCACATCGCCCTGAGTGTAGACAACGTAGTTGAGGCCCATGATCAACAACATGGCCACCAGCGCAACCATGGTTGCGCGCAGAGGAGAAAGAAAAGGCATCAGCAGCGCAAGCGCCACTCCGCCCAGGACGAGCAACACCACCTCGGCACCAATCACGTAGGCCGGTTTTTCCTTAAACGTCTGGGACATCATCCCGGAGAGCAAATTTGCATGAATCTCTACCCCGGGATAGGCTTCCCCGACGGGAGTAGAGCGCAAATCGAGCAATCCGGGTGCGGTGGTGCCCAAAATGGCAACTTTGCCCCTTAGGTGTTCTTTGGGTACTTTCCCCTCCCACACATCACCGAGGGAAATATAGCGAAAACTCTGCGGTACCATTTCCCTGGTTTTGGCGTCCAATCTGGCCGTGCCGCCGGGACCGCGATACGGCACCAAGGCACTGACCGATTTATCTACCGGAATGCGGATTTCACGGTTCCCGGCCTTGAGTTCAAGCCATTCCATGCCCGCGTAGGATTTGGACAGGAAGCGCTCGGGCGGATACCCGGGCTCTACCTTCGCCGACCCCAACATTGCACGGAACATTGCGAGCGACAACGATTCATAGTACTGGCCGTTGTATTCTGACAACATGGGTACACGCCGCACCACGCCATCAGGATCAACAATCGGGTTGAACAAGCCTGCGGAGAGGGCGGCCTTCTGAAGTTGGGGCAGATTTCCACCGTGGCCATTCCACTTGAACCATTCGATGGTGCGATTCTTGAAGTGATCTTTGGGAAGTACCGGTGGGGGCAGTGCACCGCTCTGCTCCGCGTTGTCTTCGCTCGACAGGTAATAACCCAGCACGACTGGCTTGCCGGCAATGGACTTGGCAAATTGGTCGTCAAAGTCGAGTGATTGCCGAAGTTGCTGCAGCTTGGCCTGAAACTCCGGCACATCTTTGAGTTCGTTCTTCGCGAGGCTCTCGAGTTTGCCGATGCCCGAACTCGTATCCGGCTCTGCGAACACTACGTCAAAGCCAATCAATGCTACGGCGTAATCGTCTTTGCCCGAACCCAGAAGCTTGTTCATCAGCACGGCCATCTTGTCGCGATTCCACGGCCAGCGCCCCAGCTTTCCCAGGCTCTTTTCGTCAATGTCGAGAATGACGATTCGATCGTCGAGCTTGCGGGGCATCGTCAGCCGCAGGCGCGCATCGTAGATGATGGCATCGAGTTGGCTGATGAACCGGACATTGAATATCTCGGCAGCATGCCCGAGAAAAATCAGAAGCACCACGATGCCGAGGCCGATGCGGACGATATGCTGCTTCAAACCTAGCCTCCAGATCAATCGTTCACGTGGTTGAGCATGCGCTCGCGCGGCAGTGAAGATACTACTTGTAGAAAAACTCCATCTTGGTTCCGGCGATCTCGATCACGTCGTGATCATTGAGCGGATGGGCCTGTGCATCAAGCGTTTTGCCATTCACCACAGGGAAACTCGCACCTTCCACGTGGGTGATGAAAAACCCCTGGGGACGGCGGGTGATCACTGCGACCTGAACGCCCGGCTTGCCGAGTGTGGTAAGCGCTTTCGAGAGGATCAACTCTTTGCCAACATTGGCGCCAGACAGCAGTTGAATGGCGCCCTGGCGCGCCGGAATAGCGGGACTCGCAGGCGCTGGCGGCGGCGCGGGAGCAGCCACACCTCCGGCGCTTTTGACAGTCCGATCGTCGTCTGCCTTGGGCGCCGCTGCAGCCTGTGCAGGAGCCGCTTTGGGCATTGAGCCAGGGCGCAGCACCATGGTCTTTTCAAAATCGGCCGCAGCCGCCACCTTAGGCGCTTCGTTGATATATTTGAGTTTGTATTTTCCGAGTTCAATGACGTCATTGGGCTGCAGAAAATGCTTCTTGATGGGCTGCCCATTCACCAGCGTGCCATTGGTCGAACCCAAGTCTTCCAAAAAAGAATCGTTGAGTATCGTCACGATCACCGCATGCTCGCCCGACACCGCAAGGTTATCGATCTGAATGTCGTTGTGCGGCTTGCGCCCGATGGTCGTGCGCTCCTTGCTCAAGTTTATTTCCTTGAGCACCAAGCCGTCCATGCTGAGAATTAGCTTTGCCATAGCCCGATCCTTTTTCGTTCGCGTATTCGCGTATTTTCGTTACCAGCTAGTTTACTTGAACCATCCCAAAAACTTGCCGAACAGCCCCTTCGCCGCCGGGTATTCCTTCAATATCTTCACGAGGAGCACGGATACGTTATCACGCCCACCGTTGTCATTCGCCATTTGTACCAACTGTTGCGCCGCAAGGGTCAGATTTCCGCCCAAAGTCTCAAGCGTGAGGCCAATTTCCGGGTCCTCCACCATGTCAGACAAGCCATCGGAACAGAGCAAGTAAATGTCACCCGGCTGGGTGTCGTAATCATGCAGTTCCGCCTCCACGGTCGGATCAATGCCGAGCGCGCGCGTCACCAAATTCTTGTTCTGCGAGTGCTTGGCTTCCTCTTCGGTAATCATGCCGCTGTCGATCTGCTCCTGCAGCAAAGAGTGATCGCGGGTGACCTGCGAAAATTGGCCTGCACGGAACCGGTACAGGCGCGAGTCACCAATGTGCGCCGCAGTCATCTTGTTGTCGTAAAACACCGCCATCACGAGCGTGGTGCCCATGCCTGCATATTGCGGCTGCGACTGCGACGCAGAAAATATGGCCGTATTCGCTTTGGTGATTTGATCGCGCAGTAGGCGGGCCGCAGCGGTACGGGCCTCAACCCCATGTTCATCAGGCTCGAACGGTGGCGTGTGGGTCAGCACCTGCTGAAGTTCGGTCATCAACACGGTGGTCGCCATGCCGCTGGCAACCTCGCCGGCGTTATAGCCGCCCATGCCGTCGGCAAGAATTGCGAGGCCATAACGAACGTCATTGGCGATCGAATCTTCGTTGTGCGAGCGCACCATTCCAGGGTCGGTATGGCCGACGATCTCAATCGCGTCTACCAGGCTCATTTGGCGTTCCTAGAGTGAAATATCAACATCATCGGGCTTGGCCGCTGCCGGCTTTCCAGCGCCAGCCGCAGGCAGGATCACCGTCTTGTCGGCATCGGCAACAGCGGCGGTTGGGGTAGCGGCTTGGGTAGCCGCAGCGGTAGCTGCCGCAGCAGCAGCCACTGGTGCCTGCATCTGCACTGGTGCCTGCATCTGAACGGTGCCGCCAGCATGCGCGTTGGGGGCCTGCGGTGCGGCAGGCGCGACCGGTGCGGCCGGTCGCGGCGCCGCCGCCGGGATGTTCATTCCGGTGGAACCCGCAGCTTGTTCGCCAAACGGGCGCAAAGCCGCCGCCAGTTCCTCGCCAGTTTGATAGCGCTGATCCGCATCCTTGGCCATGGCGCGCACCAGTACTGCTGCCAGCCCCTCCGGAATCGCCGGATTGAGTGTGCGAATATCGGCCGCTTCTTCATTGGCAATCTTGAACATCAACTGCGCCATCGAGTCGCCGACGAAAGGCAAATGCCCGGTCAACATCTGATAGATGCTGACCGCCAAGGAGAACAAGTCGGAGCGGCCATCCACCTTCTTGCCCGACAATTGCTCCGGTGACATGTAAGACGGCGTTCCCAGCACCATGCCCGTCTTGGTTTTGGAGGAGTCAGTGACGCGAGCAATACCGAAGTCGGCCACCTTAGGGTTATCCCCTTCGAGGTCGTACATGATATTGGCGGGCTTGATGTCCCGATGCACCACATTCTGGCGATGCGCATAGCCCAACGCATCGGATACACGCGCAAAGATCGACACAACCCGCGGCATGGGCAGCAGTGCCTCGGCCTTGGTGTAGGGCACCAGGTCCTGACCCTTCAACAATTCCATCGCGATATAGCAAAGGTCATGCTCATCGCCGGTGTCGTAAATCGTGACGATGTTCTGGTGGTTGAGACGACCGGCCGTCTCCGCTTCGCGAAAGAAGCGCTCTTTGGCCTCGGTCAGTTCGTCCGCCTCAAACTCTGCCGACAATGCCATGGTCTTGATTGCTACGGCTCGGCCAATTTTTGGATCCTTGCCGAGATAGACCACACCCATAGCCCCTTTGCCCAGTTCCTTCTCAATCTGGTAGCGGCCCAGCATGGGCTTCTCGCCCTGGCCCGCAGCGTCCAGAATACTGGCATTGGTACGTCCACCGCCGCCGCTCAGCATGACTGTCTCGGAGAGGTTCTTGGCGCGCGCGATCTTCTGTTCCAGATCCTTGAACTTCGGATCGTGGCCATGCATGTACTCGTACACCGATTGCGCCTTGTTGAACTGGCGCTTGCGCTCAAAATCGAGCGCCAGATTGTAAAGATTTTCCATCAACGGGATGTCAAGCGGCACCTTGCGAAACTTGTCAAAGGCCATGTCAAGCTGGCCTTGTCCCTGGAACGCAAGGCCCAGCATGCGGTTTGACTCCGCCGACTCGGTGTCGGACTTCTGTTTTCCCGCCTCAGTGACGATAAAACGCTTGGTGGTGAGCAACAAATGCCCGACCACCAGCAGCGACGCCGGCACCATCAACTGAATCCACATGCCGGCAGAAGTCATCAGCAGGAAATGAACCGCAATGAGCGCGGTCAAGGTACCCAATGTGATCAATCCCGCCGGTTTGGCCTTGAGCTTCGGCAACATGGCGATGAGGTAGCCTGCCACCAGCAAAAAAACCAGAAACTCAACCCAGATGGCCCAAGCGGGTGCAACAAAAAAGTGCTCGGAGAGAATGCTCGATACCGAGTGCGCCATTTTCTCGACCGGTGTCATGGCCGCAGAGACTGGGGTCGGAAAACTGGTGCCCACGCCCGCCGCAGTGGGGCCAATGAGTACGATTTTGTCCGCATACTTCGTTGCCGGAATTTTCCCCGTGATCACGTCGTAAAACGAATCAATCTGAAACGCCTTCTTGTCATCGCGATCTTTGTAGTAGAAGGTATACATCTCGTTGCGGTAATTGGTCGTGATGCCCAATTTACCCAGCTTGAGACTCTCGCCCCAATTGACCTTGATATCGCCCACACCCAGATTGAGGCTTTTGGCCGCGACCATCAACGAAAAAGACGGAAAGTAACGATCGAAATAGCTCACCACCAAGGGTTCAGTGCGGATGCCGCCGTCGACATCCGGCAAGTCATTCAAATGCCCCACCCCGGCCGCCGCCGTGCCGAGCAGCTCAATCGGCAACTGAATGGCAGACGAGGGCACGGCGTCGCCCCGTTTGTCTTCAAACGAACTCTTGTCGGTAAATTTGGGCAATGCCTTGTCCGGTTTGCCGCGGGGCTCGCCGAGCGTCAGTATCAGCGGCAGCATCACGCTGCCGGCTTTGGTATAGCTGTCCGCGAGCTTGCGGTCTGTATTGAGCGCGATTTCAGCCTCTTTCAACAACACTCCGAACTGGGCCATCTCAGCGGACTGCGACGACGACACAACCTGCGCGGCCACTGCTTCCACCGGTGCCGCAGCCGTGGCACCGGACACCGGCGGAATCACTGCGGCAGGCGTGCCCGCTCCGGTGCTCTTGGCATAGATATCGAGCATCTTGTTGATGTAAACCAGACCTGGATCCTGCTGCGGCTCGAAGAAAAACACCGTATTGCCAATAACCTTCGCCTTCGCCCCCGACAGCAGATCGGCCATCTTGGCGTGAACCTCACGACTCCATGGCCAGCGGCCAATGTTGTTGATGCTCTGATCATCGATCGCGATGATGGCAATCTTGTCATTCGGATTCTTGGCGCTTGCCTTGACTCCCAAATCGTAGGCCTTGCGCTCGAGACTCTGGAGCAGATCACTGCTGCCGCGGGCAACCAAAAACACAATGGCGATCACCAACCCGAGAAACCAATCGGATTTCCAGAAATCCCCTTTTATTTTGGCCATTCCATCCTCCTCGCACCCGGCGAGCTGCCGGTTGATGCGCCACCTTCACGGGCGTCGTTCAGCCCTTGAAACTCATTCAATCCGGAATCAAAAACACAGCTGCCCACACCGACGGTCTCAATCGGCCACAGACACGAATCACCACTATAAACCGATTTTACGGCAAAAGCCGCACACAGAGCCATTTTCGCAAAATAAACAGCATGATGATATGCATACTTGTAGTCAACTATCAAGTCACAGTGGCCTTGATCCACAATGCTTTCACCAGATTACAACAGGCGAATGGCAAAACGGCATCGGAGGAGTCCGATGCCGTTTCCATATCCGGGTACCGGAGCGCACTTCTGCGCACTGCGGCCTATCGCAATGTTGATTTGCCTAGGAGTCTGCGCGGCAGAACGACTGCGCGGACGTGTGGTGGTTTACGAAGGGCATTGTCATTGAAGTTGATAGCTATTTTTGGGGTGTTTTGGTTTGGCGTGCGTCCTGTGTCCGGAATATAGCGGTTGTAATCGTCGA
>JANLTL010000021.1:0-5786 GCA_031362905.1 Burkholderiales bacterium
AAATTTGTAAGGGCCAGTGCCGGTCTGGGCACGGCCGGCGTTCATGTCTTCGGTGCTGCTGGCGGCGGCTTTCTTGGACATGATGAAAATCGTGCACAGGTCATTGGCGAGCAGCGGATACGAGCCATTGGTCTTGAAGCGGATCGTCAGCGGGTCAACGATTTCGCTCTTGACGATTGCCTTGGTGTAGACCGTGAAGGGGCCGGGGCTGTTCTTGATCTGCGATACGCGTTCGATCGAGGCCGCCACGTCATCGGCCGTGAAGTCGGAGCCATCGTGAAACTTCACTCCCTTGCGCAACTTGAATTCCCAGGTGTCGTCGGCGACCTGCTTCCACGAGGTGGCCAGACCAGGGATCAGGCGCGAATCAGCATCGAGCATCACCAGTGCGTCGAAAATGTGCCAGGCGATATTGTTGTTCGGGAACAGTTTGACGAAGTGCGGGTCAATCGAGGTGATGTCGGCACCCATGCCGATGCGCAATTCCTGCGCGGCGGCCGGCGTGGTGGCGGTCAAACCCAGTGTCGCGCTGGCGAACAGGGCGAGCAGCGGGCGGCGCAGGTGTACGAAGGATCGGATCATGAAAGTCTCCCTACGAAAGTGAATTTGCATTATATCGGCGCGTCAGGCGACAATCGTGCCTTCGTCAAGCGGTGCACGCGCATGAACTTCTTTTACGACATCATCCGGAAAGCGTTGGTGGGAGCGCATCTTGAGCAGGTGTCGGGGAAAAGTCCGGCCAGATACGCTGCGCCATGAGCGACGCTGCCCATCCCCCTGCGCAGCCGGCCAGCGGCATCGCCCTGATGCTGTGTGCGGTGGGATGCTTCGCAGCGGCAGACACCTTGGGCAAGATCCTCGTCGCGGATTACCCGGCGCTGCAATTGTTGTGGGTGCGAAACTGTGTACACGTGGTCTTCATTGTGCTGCTCGGCTGGCCGATTCTCGGCAGATCGCTGTTTCGTGCCAACAATGTGCGCTGGCAATGGCAGCGCGGACTGCTCTTGCTGCTCTGCTCATTCCTTGCGCTCACGTCACTGCGCTTCATGCCGGTAGCCGAGTTCACCGCGATCATTTTCATCTCGCCCCTGATCATGACCCTGCTCGCGGCGCGCTGGCTCAAGGAGCGCGTCAGCGGTGCGCGTTGGTGCGCGGTCGGCGCGGGTTTTGCGGGGGTATTGCTGATCATCCGCCCTGGCAGCGGGCTGTTTGGATGGGCTGCGTTGATTCCGCTGGTGCTCTCCGGCCTGTCTGCTTTTTTCGCCATCCTCACGCGGAAATATGCACGTGAAGACGATGCGCTCACCACATTGTTCTACACGGGTCTGGTGGGCGCGCTGGCCAGCTCACTCACCATTCCCTTTGTGTGGCAGGCGCCGCCGCTGGCTGACTGGCCGGCCTTGCTCGCGCTGGGTGTCATTGCGGCAGCGGGGCACTATATGTTCGTTCTCGCATTTCGGCGCGCGCCTGCCTCTACCTTGTCGCCGTTCAGCTATGCGCAACTGATTTTTGCAGTGCTGTTTGGCTATGTGGTATTGCATGCGGTGCCGGATCAGTGGTCCATGATCGGCATCGGCGTGGTGGTGGCGTCCGGATTGGCCGCCGCGATCCTGCAGCGTTGGGAGGGGCGGCGCGGACGTTATTGATGTGACGGTGCCCTGCGCCGCGTACCGGGACTACGCTGAAAAAATGCAGGAAAAAAATGCAGAAAAAAGAGGCGCCAGCGGCGCCCCTTTTCTTGCGTGCGCGCAGGCCGCAGCTGGCGCGAAATCCTGCTGCCCGGGCATTCCTATCGCACTTCGATGCTGCCTTTCATGCCAGGATGCAAGCCGCAGATGTAGTTGTAGACGCCGACGTGATCAAAGCGGAAGCCATCGGTCTGCCCCTTGAGCAGGAGCGGTGTGCGCAATTCCGACGCCCCGGCTCCGGGTGATACCGTGACCTGATGTGGTGAATCATCGGTGTTGGTCCAGTTGATGGTGCCGCCTTTTTGAACCACGGTTTTCTCCGGACCGAACAGGAAATCGGCAATGCTGACAATGCCGGGGCCGGAGCGTTTCGCCACTGCGGCGCCGCCACCTTGCCCGGCGAGGCCGGGCAATGAAATCACGTAGTCCAGTCTTTCGTGCGGTTTGTGGCATTGAAAGCAGGCGCGCAGGTTGGCTTTTTCATTCACTTTCTTGTCCGGCATGAACGACTGGTATTCCCATTCACCGTTGCGAATGTCCTGCGCGTATTCGGTGCCCCAGCCCTTGCGCTTTTCCATCACGTTGATGGCCACGAGATCGCCTTTGACGAAGCGGCCATTCGCGCCTTTCACCGGATTGCCGGCCGCGTCGGTCTGCGCCTTAAAGGCCGCCAGGGTGAGCACTGCGCCGTCGGGTACCGGCAGCCCGCGCCGCACCGCTTCGACCACACCGGGGCTGGCCCATAGCTCGCGATACTGCTTGATGTCGTGACGGTCGACCTGGCTGTACATGGTTCCCTTGGCCCAGCTTTCTGGAAAGGCAATCTTGTCGCCGCCCGCCAAGGAGCTGCCAGCACTCGCCAACGCAACAGTGACGGTCAATGTTTTGAGCACAAACGGGAAACGCATGGTGAGCCTCCTTGAGTGGTGAATCAGATGGAGCCGGAAGGGAAGCCGGCGGCAAAGGCGCGATAGGGTGCCAGAAACATTGCCGGTACAGCATATTACGCATTTCGGCGGCCGATTGGATGCCAGAAATTGTCCGTCGTTACGGCGTGTACGCGCCGCCCATATAATCGAGCGCATGCCCACCGCATTCAAATCCGCCTTCAAGACCATTGCCGTCATTGGCAAATACCAAAGTCAGGGGATTGCCGAGCCATTGGTCGACATTGCGGCCTTTCTCAAGGGCGCGGGTTTCGAGGTTGTGGTCGAGAAAGATACGGCCGACAACATCGGCCTTACCGGATACCCCGTAGCTGCGGTTTCGGAACTCGGACCGCTGGCCGACTGCGCCATTGTGGTCGGTGGCGACGGCACCATGCTGTCAATCGCGCGCCTTCTTGCGCCGCACAAGGTGCCCCTGATTGGCATCAATCAGGGGCGCTTGGGTTTCATGACCGATATCGCGCTTGACGAAAAAATTGTGGCGCTCGAAGCCATCCTTGGTGGCGCCTACGAGGCCGAAGACCGCCACATTTTGCAAGGCACCGTGACGCGCGCAGGAAAGGTGCTGCTCGATACGCTGGCGCTCAACGATGTGGTGGTGAGCCGTGGCTCGGTCGGCGGCATGATCGAACTCACCGTCAATATCGACGGGCGCTTTGTCTATAACCAGCGCTCCGACGGCCTGATTGTCGCCACGCCGACCGGCTCGACTGCTTACTCGTTGTCGGCCAACGGGCCGATCATGCATCCGAATCTGGCCGCGATTGCGCTGGTGCCGATTTCGCCGCATGCGCTGACCAACCGGCCGATTGCGCTCTCGGACAACTGTACGGTCGAGATGACCCTCACACGCGGGCGCGATGCCGGGGCGCACTTCGACGGCCAGGCCCATATCACCCTGATCGAGGGCGATTGCGTGAGGGTGCGCCGCTCCGAGCACCGCATCCGTTTCCTGCACCCGCAGGGCTACGATTATTTCCGCATGCTGCGCGAGAAGTTGCACTGGTCGGCGTTGCCGCCTTCGAGTGTCAAATAATATGTATAAAATAACAGTTATTGAATGACGCATGCTCCCGACGCTGGCAGCGCTGCCTTAGTCTTGGCCGAAGTGGGCAAAAACTGATCCCATGCTGCGTTTTCTAAGCATCCGCGATTTTGTGATTGTCGAGCGCCTCGAACTCGAGTTCGAACGCGGCTTCACCGTGCTCACTGGCGAGACTGGCGCGGGCAAGTCGATCCTGATCGATGCACTCGCGTTCACCCTGGGCGAGCGCGGCGATGCCGACGTGGTGCGCAAGGGCGCCAAGCAAGCCGAAATTTGCGCCGAGTTCGAATCAGGCCGGGCGCTTGACGCCTGGCTCGCCGAGCATGAGCTGTTGTCTGACGAAGGCGGCTGCATGCTGCGCCGGGTGATCGATGCCTCGGGCCGCTCGCGCGGTTTCATCAATGGCCGCAGTGCCACGCTAGCGCAATTGCGCGAAGCCGGCGAATTCCTGGTCGACATTCACGGCCAGCACGCGCATCAATCGCTGGTCAAGTCCGATGCCCAGCGCGCGCTCCTGGACGATCACGCCGGCCTGGAGATTGAAGTGCGTGAAGTAGGCAGTGCGTGGAAGCGCCTCAAGCAGCTGCGCGACAACCTGAAGCTCGCCGAGAGCGGCGCGCGCGAACTCGAAGCCGAGCGCGAGCGCGTGGCCTGGACGGTCGAAGAGCTTTCCAGACTCGCTCCACGTGAAGGCGAATGGGACGAGGTGCAGCGCGAACACACGCGCCTCGCCCATGCCGCCAGTCTGATCGAGGGGGTGCAGGGCGCGGTCGCGGTCTTGAGCGAATCGGATCAGGCGGTGCTCGGCGCGCTCGCCAATGTTGCGTCCTCCCTCGACGCGCTGACCGACTACGACCCTTCACTCAACAGCGTGATCGAGGGCGTGCAGGCGGCGAAGATTCAGGTGCAGGAAGCGGCACGCGATTTGTCGCAGTACCTGCGTCGTGCCGAACTTGACCCCGAGCGTCTGGCGGAAGTGGAACAGCGTGTTGAAGCCCTGCACAGCGCCGCACGCAAGCATCGCGTCGCGCCGGCAGCACTCCATGATGCCCTGGCGCGGGCGGTGGCGCGGCTGGCCGAATTGAAACTCTCGACCGATATCGAAGCGCTCAAACGCGAGCTGGCTGACGCCACAGAGAAGTATGGCACCGCCGCGAAAGCCTTGTCCACCAAGCGTTTGCGGGCCGCCAGGAAGTTGTCTGCCGAGGTCACGGCATCCATGCAGACGCTCGCCTTGGCCGGTGGAAAGTTCGAGATTGCCTTGCAGCCGCTAGATGAAGGCGGCGCGCACGGCATGGAGCGCGTCGAGTTTCTGGTGGCGGGGCATGCGGGGGTGGATCCGCGCCCGATGGGCAAGGTGGCCTCGGGTGGCGAGCTGTCGCGCATCAGTCTGGCGATTCAGGTCATCACCAGCAAGGCGGCCAAGGTGCCGACGCTGATTTTTGATGAAGTCGATGCCGGCATCGGTGGCGCAGTCGCCGAAGTGGTGGGGCGCTTGCTCAAGGAACTGGGGAACGAGCGTCAGGTGTTGTGCGTCACGCACCTGCCGCAAGTGGCCTCGCAAGGCGGGCAGCACTGGCAGGTCGGCAAATCGACAGACAAGGGCGTTACGCGCTCCACGCTTGCGGTGCTCGACAAGGCGGGCCGTGTCGACGAGATTGCGCGCATGCTCGGCGGCAGCGAAATTACGGCGACCACCAAGAAGGCGGCCAAGGAAATGCTTGCGGCTTGATGCAGCCCAATGCGATTGCGCCGGCTGCTGCGATATAATTTGTGGCTTCGCTGCTGTAGCTCAGTCGGTAGAGCAATTGCTTCGTAAGCAAAAGGTCGCCAGTTCGATTCCGGCCAGCAGCACCATGCATTTCCGGCGGTTTTTCCCTCCTGTCTTCCACCTGAAAAATCGCTAACCCAACGGCTTGACGCCCCCAGTGTCGAGCCGTTTGTCTTTGGAGACCAGCATGCCCACGATTCGCACCGACGATGGCGTCAACCTGTACTACGAAGAAGCTGGCAGCGGCACGCCGATCATCTTCGTCCACGAGTTTGCCGGCGACTGGCGCAGTTGGGAACCGCAGATGCGCCATTTTTCGCGCCGTTATCGCTGCG
>JANLTL010000024.1:0-8229 GCA_031362905.1 Burkholderiales bacterium
CAATGTCGGCGCGTGCCGTGTCATCGGCATCGGCATGCTGCTTGATCAGCTTGAGCACGGCGGTCTTGAGGCCACTGAAGCTGAAGTCCAGGTCACCGCTGTCGAGCATCGGCCGTGGCAGGCGAAAGCGGGCTGGGTCGCCGAGTTCGGCCAGTTTTGCCAACGCCGGGCCTCCGGGGTAGCCCAGACCAAGCAGCTTGGCGCTCTTGTCGAAGGCCTCGCCTGCGGCATCGTCAATCGACTCACCCAGCAAGTCGTACCGGCCGACAGCGTCGACGCGCATCAATTGGGTGTGCCCCCCAGAGACCAGCAAGGCGACAAAGGGAAATGCGGGTGGATCGGCACAGAGCAGGGGCGAGAGCAAATGGCCTTCGAGGTGATGCACGCCGATGGCGGGTACACCGAGTGCCAGCGCGAGTCCATTGCCGGCCGCCGCCCCCACCAGCAGGGCGCCAGCCAGTCCGGGGCCGCGTGTAAAGGCGATGGCGTCGAGATCGCGCGTACGAACCTGTGCTTCCTCGAGGACGCGCCTTGTAAGCGGCAGCACGCGCCGGATGTGATCGCGCGACGCCAACTCCGGCACCACGCCGCCATAGTCCTCATGCATCGCTACTTGCGAATGCAGGGCCTGCGCGATCAGGCCATCGCGCGCGCGCGCGCGCCCACGCCCGCTGTCGTACAGCGCAATGCCTGTTTCGTCACAGGAGGTTTCGATGCCGAGGACAAGCATGGACGGAAGGGAGGGGAGTGGGAGGGTGGAAGGGTGGGAGGGTAAGAACGCGGGCCAGACACAGCCGATGGATGACGCCAGAAATCATTTTCCAGCGTAAGTCGGGTGTGCGCCGCGGACGCAGTGTACCGCCCGTGCAGCGCGGGTGGCATGCGCTGGCCGCAGGCTTGGGGCGTGAAACGGAGCCTGCCGTCGTGATCAGACGCATGTCGCTGCGGTTAAGGCATGATTAAGCGGAACGCCGCATAATCCGCAAGGCTTCAGAGAGGGCGGGCATGCGCATTTTGCTGGTGGAAGATGACCCGATGATCGGCGCCGGCGTGCGAACCGGCCTCGGTCAAGACGGCTTCGTGGTCGACTGGGTGGAAGACGGCGAGGCGGCAGAAGCCGCCATCGCGACGCACAGCTACGACTTGATGGTGCTCGACCAGGGCTTGCCGCGCAAAGACGGCCTTGATGTGCTCAAGACCTTGCGCCGGCAGGGCAATGATCTGCCGGTGCTGATCGCCACCGCCCGCGATGAAGTGCCGGCGCGCGTCAAGGGCCTCGACGCCGGTGCGGATGATTACCTCGTCAAACCCTTCGATCTGGACGAACTGGCGGCCCGTATCCGCGCGCTCCTGCGCCGCCGCGCCGGTCGCACCGAGCCCCTGTTGCGCCATCGTGGGGTTGAGTTCAATCCGGCGACGCGCGAAGTGACGCGCGCGGGCGTGGCCCTGGCGCTGACGGCACGCGAGCTCGCGCTGTTGCACACGTTCATGGACCGCCCGGGCGCCGTGTTTTCCAAAGCGCAGCTTGAGGAAAAGCTGTATGGCTGGGGTGGGGAAGTGGAGAGCAACACGGTAGAGGTCTATATCCATGCCTTGCGCAAAAAGCTGGGCGCCGATTTCATTCAAAACGTGCGCGGCGTCGGCTACCTGTCGCCGCGCGCGGCTGCCACCACAGACTGACTGCGGCATGACATCGATCCGCAAACGCCTGCTGCTGTGGTTGCTGGTGACCCTCGGAACGGGGCTCGCGGCGGGGGGCGGTGCCGTATATTTCGCGGCACGCGATACCGCCGACGAAATGGCCGACCTGCACATGCGCCAGATTGCCGGCGCGCTGCCGAGCCGTGCGTTCTCGCCGATCAGTGTGCTGTCACGTGAAGATGCGGTCGAAGAGCATATCGTCGTGCAGATCTGGGACCGTGCCGGCCGCAGCCTGTATTTGTCCGATAGTGCGTCCAACATGCCGCCGCGCGGGCCGGCCGCATTTTCCACGGTGCGGTTTGGCAACGCGGATTGGCGCGTCTATCTTGAAACCGTGGGCGACAACGTCGTCCAGGTGGCACAGCCGGTGAGTGCGCGCACCGCGATGGTAGCGCGCATGGCGCTGCGCAGTGTCTGGCCGCTGTTCGTGCTGACGCCATTCCTGGCACTGGCCGTGCTGCTGACGGTACGGCGCGGGCTCGATCCGCTGGGGCGGATTGCCCACCAGGTGGAGCAACGCTCCGCCGAGAGTCTCGCCCCTATCCCCACCGAGCACACGCCAGCCGAAGTGCTGTCACTGGTGGCGGCGCTCAACCGCCTGCTCGACCGTCTCGGCCACGCCTTTGACACACAACGTGCCTTTGTCGCCGATGCCGCGCACGAGTTGCGCACGCCGGTGACCGCCCTCAAGTTGCAAACACAGCTGGCCGAGCGCGCCACCACTGACGCGGAACGCACCGCCGCCCTGCACGCCCTGCACGGCGGCATTGATCGCGCCAGCCACTTGATTGCGCAACTGCTCGATCTGGCGCGGCAGGAGGAGGCGTCACGCAGCCGCGTGCACGAGCCGCTGCGGCTCGATGAACTGGTGCGTGAAGCTGTCGGTGAGCGTGCCGCACACGCGTTCGAGCTGGGAGTGGATGCAGGGGTGACGCGCGCAGACGTAGTCGAGCTCAATGGTGACCGCTTCGCCCTGCGTGCACTGGCCGGCAATCTGATCGACAACGCCCTGCACTACACCCCACGTGGCGGGCGCGTCGACGTCGAAGTAGTGCAGCAGGGCGGCGAGGTCGTGCTTGCCGTCAGTGATTCCGGTCCGGGCATTGCCCCGGAACACCGTGAGAGGGTGTTCGACCGGTTTTACCGCGTGCCGGGGTCGCGCACGCCTGGCAGCGGTTTGGGTCTTGCCATTGCCCATGGCGCGGCGCGGGCGCATGGTGCGGTGATCGGATTGGCAGACAACCCGGGCGGCGGCCTGCGCGTGTCGGTGCGTTTTCGCTGTGATGGCGCGCCGGTTTCCGCGCTGCAAGGTTAAGCCCGCTTTAAGCCAGTTTGAACGATAATTCGCGCCCTTATGACATGGTCTCGCCATCGCCATCCCCACCGCCATCCCCATTGCGCCGCCGTCTTGGCCGCACTGCTGCTGGCCGCCGGCTCGCCGGTCCTTGGGCAGGCCAGCCCGGGCGCGGGGGGGCTCACACTGCCCGCCGCCGAAGCGTTGTTGGTGCAACACAATCGCGACATCGCGCTGGCGCGGCGCGTGCGCGGCCAGGCCGAGGCCGACATCATCACCGCCGGGCAACAGCCGAACCCGCAGTTGTCGTGGACTACCCAAAACATCAACCCCAACCGCGGCATCGGCAGCGGAGATCCACGCGCCAAGACCGTCGACAGCATCGTGCGCGTTGATCAATTGATCGAGCGCGGCAACAAGGCGGCATTGCGCACCGAAACCGCACGCCGCCTCGACGGTGCGGCGGCCGAAGATGTGCAGGAAGTGACGCGCCAGCAATTGCTTGCGCTGCGCTTCGCGTATTTTGATTTGCTCGGAGCGCAGGAGAAAGCGGCTTCCGCGGCAGAGACGGCAGCGTTGTTTGGCAAGACCGCCGAGGCAGCGCAATTGCGCCTCAAGGCCGGCGACCTCGCTACGGCGGACGTGTCGCGCATTCGCGTCGATGTGCTGCGCGCGCAAAACGATGCACGCGGTCTCGAAGCGGAGTTGGCGCGCGCGCGCGTCAACCTCGCGTACCTGATCGGCGCCGAGTCGAATGCGGCATCGCTGCGTGCGGTCACACCATGGCCGAAACAGGAGAGCGCAGTGACGACCGGCGCGAGCGATGCCCAGCTCGAAACGCGCCCCGACGTGCGCGCTGCGCGCGCGCGCGTGGCCGCTGCCGACAAGGCGCGCGAGCTGGCCCAATCACTACGTACGCGCGATGTATCAGTTGGCCTCCAATATGAGCACTGGCCCAATCGTGCCGATGCCAACAACCAAGGCACCGGCAACAGCTTTGGCGTGGCGTTTTCAGTGCCGCTTTTTGTACGGCACAACAACGAAGGCGAGATCGCGCGCGCCCAGGCTGACTGGTATGCGGCACGCGATTTTCTGGACCGCGTATTGGCACAGGCGCGCAGCGATGTGTCGCGCGCAGCCGGCGATCTGGAGGCGGCACGTGAGCGCCTCACGCGCTTTGAAGGTGAACTGGTCAAGGAAGCCGAGCGCACTGCCAATGCAGCCGAGTTCGCCTTCAAAAATGGCGCCATCGGCGTGATGGATTTGCTCGACGCGCGCCGCACGCTCAAGGCCATCCAGATTGATGCTGCCAATGCGCGCGCGGATCATGCCAAGGCGCTGGCGGCGTATACCCTGAGCCAGGGGATGCCATGAGCATGGGATCAAACAATCGGGGAGCATCGGCGTAATGGGAGGCTTGCACAACAGCGGTCGCCGCTGGATGGTCAATGGAGTTGCGGCAGGCTTAGCCGCCTGGCTGCTGCTTGCAACGGGCTGCAGCGAAAAGGCGCCACCACCACCGGCTCCCAAGCCGCAAGTGAGCGGCAGCATCATCACCTTTCCCGCCAACAGTCCGCAACTCGCGGTGCTGAGCGTGGCCGCAGTCAAGGATCCGGCACAAAGTACCCTTGAACTCACCGCCCGTCTGGTCTGGGACGAGAACCGCACCGTGCGCATTTATCCACCGTTCAATGGCCGCGTGGTGAAAATTTCGGCGCAGCCGGGTGATCGGGTTGCGGCAGGGCAGGCCCTGGCGTCGATCGCATCGCCGGATTTCGGGCAGGCGCAGGCCGATGTGGGCAAGGCGGCTGCTGATTTTGCACTGGCTGAAAAGAGCCTGGCGCGGGTCAAGGAATTGTTCGACAACGGTGTGGCACCGCGCAAGGATCTGGCTCAGGCCGAGGCCGACCAGGCGCGTGCGCGCAGTGAATTGACGCGCGCGCGCGCGCGCGTTGGCCTCTATGGTGGCAGCACCAATGTCGATCAATCGGTGGCGCTGAAAACCTCACTCGGCGGTATCGTGGTCGAACGCAACCTCAATCCGGGGCAGGAACTGCGCACCGACCAGAGCGGCGCGCCGGCCCTGTTCGTGGTGACCGACCCGGGCAAGCTATGGGTCAACATTGATGCACGTGAAGAGGATCTGCCGGCACTGGTCAAGGGCGCCAAGTTCATCCTCAAGTCCGAGCACGTGCCGGGCGAGGAATTCGAGGCTACGCTCAATACCGTGGCCGATTTCATCGACCCGCAAAGCCGTACCATCAAGGCACGCGGCTCGCTCGACAACAGTGCACGCAAGTTGAAGGGGGAAATGCTGGTGACGGCGCAATTTGCGGCGGCTGGCATCAAGGCGGTCACTGTACCGGCGCGCGCAGTCGTATTTACCGATGGTAAACACTACGCCTACGTTGAGCGCGGGCCGGGCAAGTTTGAGCGGGTCGCGGTGACGACCGGCATTGAGCGCAAGGGCGCGTTGGCGGTGACGGCGGGCCTGCAGGCCGGGCAACGCATCGTGACCGAGGGTGTGCTGCTGCTGCAGCAGGTGTTTCGCGCCGCGTCATCAAAAAATGAAGACTGAGCGCCGTGTGGCGGTGTCTGCCCTCGGTGTCTGCCCGCATGCGCAGGTGTAAGGCATGATCAAGCGCATCGTTGCGTTCTCGCTGCATCAGCCCTTGGTGATTTTTTTCGCCACGCTGCTGTTTGTGGGCGGCGGCCTGATCGCTTTCAAGAACCTGCCGGTCGAAGCCTTTCCCGATGTGACCGATACCCAGGTGACGGTGATCACGCTCTATCCCGGCCGCGCGGCCGAAGAGGTCGAAAAACAGGTCACCAGTCCGCTCGAGGTGGCGCTCTCCGGCTTGCCCAACGCGGTGCGCATGTTTTCACACACCCAGTTCGGGCTGTCGTTTCTGATCCTGACCTTTGATGACGATGCGAATGTCAACTGGGCGCGCCAGCAGGTCGGCGAGCGTCTGCGTACCGTGGTGCTGCCCACCGGCGTGGAGCCCGACATCGCGCCGCTCTCCACCGCGATTGGCGAGATCTACCGCTATCGCGTCAAGTCCGAGGCGCACGACTCCAAGGAGTTGCGCACGCTCGAAGACTGGGTGATCGAGCGTGCCCTGCGGCGTATCCCCGGCGTGGCCGACATCGTGCCGATGGGCGGCCTGATCAAGCAGTACGAAGTGCAGCCTGACCTCGCCAAACTGCGGGCTTACAAGCTGACCTTGCAGCAATTGCAGACTGCCCTCGAGCGCGGCAACAACAATGCCGGTGGCGGTTATGTGGAGCAGGGTGGCCAGCAATACACGATCCGCGGCATCGGCCTGTTGCGCGATGCGGCCGATATCGACAACATCGTTCTGGCCGAACGCAATGGCACACCTGTTTTGGTAAAAGACGTGGCGCGTGTGCATGTCGGCAACGTGCCGCGCCAAGGCGTTGTTGGGCAAGACAAGGACGATGATGCCGTCACCGGCGTGGTGCTGATGCGCAAGGGCGAGAACCCGTCCAAGGTATTGAAGGAAGTCAAGGAACGGGTCGATGAACTCAATCGTAATGGTCTGCCCAAGGGCGTCTCGATCGTGCCGTTTTACGACCGTTCCTGGCTGATCGGCAAAACGCTCAACACGGTGTTCAAGAATCTTCTCGAAGGCGCAGGCCTGGTGGCGATCGTGCTGTACCTGTTTCTCGCCAACTTCCGCGCGGCGGCGATTGTGGCATTGGTGATTCCACTCTCCTTGCTCTCGACCTTTGTCGGCCTCACCTGGGTGGGTATTCCGGCGAATCTGCTCTCGCTCGGCGCAATGGACTTTGGCATCATCGTCGATGGTGCGGTGATCGTGGTCGAAAACGTGTTCCGGCGTTTGTCGATGGTGGAGGAATTTCACGATGACAAGGTTGATCGCAAGGAAGACCGTTACCGCTTGAAGACGATTCTCGATGCAGCGGTCGAAGTCGGGCGGCCGACCTTGTTTTCGATGATCATCATCATCGCCGCGCATATTCCGATATTCACCCTGCAGCGCCATGAAGGGCGCATCTTTGCGCCGATGGCCTACTCGGTGACCTTTGCCCTGATCGGCTCGCTGATTCTGTCGCTCACCCTGGTGCCACTGCTTTGCTACAAGTGGTTGTCGAAGAATCTGCCGCACCACGACAGCCCGATTGTGGTGGTCTCCAAACGCCTATACGAGCCGGTACTCAGGTGGAGCCTGCATCACCGCTACAAAGTGATTGCGATTGCCGTGGTTGCGCTTTCAGCGAGCTTTGCCGTGGTGCCCCAACTGGGCACCGAATTCTTGCCCGAACTCAACGAGGGCTCGCTCTGGCTCAACGTCAAGCTGCCGTCCTCGGTGTCGGTGTCGGAGGCACAAAAAGAGAATGGCCTGATCCGCCGCATTGTGCTCAAGACGCCGGAGGTCAATTCGGTAATCTCCAAGGCCGGCCGCCCGGAGGATGGCACCGACCCCAAACTTATCAACATGGCCGAGTTCCTGGTCGATCTCAAGCCGGAGAGCGAGTGGACGCGCGGCCTCACCAAGCGGCAGGTGATGGACGAAATGGAGCAGGCCTTGCTGGCCTTGCCGGCGATCAAGCCTTCATTTTCGCAGCCGATTCGCGACAACATCCTGGAGAGCATTTCGCAGATTGACGGCCAGATCGTGATCAAGGTGTTTGGCGAAGACATTCCCACCTTGCGGCGCATTTCGGAAGAGGTGCTCGCACAGGTAGGCGAGGTGCGCGGCGTCACGCGCGCCCTGATCGACCGCGTTGGCGAATTGCCCAATTACCTCGTCAATATCGACCGTGCGCGGGCGGCACGCTATGGCCTGAACATGGCCGACATCCAGGATGTGATTGAAGCCGGCCTGGGCGGCAAGGCGGCCACTTATTTATGGGAAGGCGAGCGCCGTTTTGCCGTGGCAGTGCGCCTCAAGGAAGAAGAGCGCGGACTCGAGCGCATGAAGAGTGTGCTGCTCTCCACCAGCAGCGGCGCCTACATTCCCCTGTCGGAGGTGGCGACCTTTCAGGCCGCCAGCGGCAGCATGAACATCGCGCGCGAGAACGGTGGGCGTGTGATGGCGATCGGCATCTTCATTCGCGACCGTGACATGGGCAGCGTGGTGGCGGACATGCAGGCGGCAGTGAACGCCAAGGTCAAACTGCCTGAGGGCTACCGCATCAGCTGGTCGGGCGAGTTCGAGAACCAGGAACGCGCCATGGCGCGCCTG
>JANLTL010000027.1:0-10806 GCA_031362905.1 Burkholderiales bacterium
GTGGCGCAGGGCTGGGGCCAGATGTTCGGCGAGCACGCGGTCTACGACCGCGCATCCGGCCAGTTTCTGACCGCCAGCTTCATGGATTACCCGATGCCGCGCGCCGGATGGATTCGTGGCGTTGGCGATTTCGAGCGCATCCCGCATCCGGTACCGACGCAGAAGAACCTGCTCGGTGCCAAAGGCGTGGGCGAGTCCGGCTGCTCGGGCTCGCTTCCTGCCTTGATGAATGCGATGATGGATGCCATGCGCAGCGCCGGCGCCAAACAGCAATTGCAGATGCCGGTCACGCCGGCCGTGTTGTGGCGTGCGCTCAAGGATGCGAGCGCCAAAGCGGCCTAGGAGCACACGGCGAATCCATCGAGAGTGAAGCGAAGTTCGAACAGCAAGCAAACCCTTGAAGCACCATCATCCCGCAAGGAGAAACGATGTACGCATTTGAATACCAGCGCGCCAATTCGGTAGCCGAAGCGGCCAGCATGCTTGCCGCCAATCCGGAGGCCAAGCTGTTGGCCGGCGGGCAAACCTACATTCCGACCCTCAAAGCGCGCCTGGCCCAGCCTTCGCACGTGGTCGACATCGGTCGCATCAAGGAGTTGACCGGCATCGAGGTCAAGGCCGGCGTGGTATCGATCGGCGCCATGACGCTTCACGCCGAGGTGGCCGAGTCTGCCGAGATCAAGAAGGCGATTCCGGCACTGGCTGCGCTGGCCATCGAGATTGGCGATTTGCAGGTACGCAATCGCGGCACGCTCGGTGGTTCGGTAGCCAACAACGATCCGGCCGCCGACTACCCGGCGGCGGTGCTGGCACTCAACGCCACCATCGTCACCAACAAGCGCGAGATCGCGGCCGATGCCTTCTTCGATGGCATGTTTGCCACCACCCTCGCCGAGGGAGAAATTATTGTCCGCATCAATTTCCCGGTGCCAAAGCGCGCTGCCTACTCGAAGTTTCACCATCCTGCGTCGGGCTACGCGATGGCCGGCGCGTTTGTCGCGGACACGGCCAGTGGCGTGCGCGTTGCGATCACCGGCGCTGGCGCTTCCGGCGTGTTCCGCTGGAAGGATGCTGAAGCAGCGTTGACCAGGAATTTTTCTGATGCGGCGCTCTCTGGCATTGCGGTCAACGAAGCCGATTGCATTGCCGACCTGCATGCCGGCGCCGATTACCGCGCCCATCTGGCCGGCGTGATGGCCAAGCGCGCTGTCAAGAAAATTACCGGTTAAAGCAAACCGGCCAAACCCCGCTGAAACCCGCGAAATCCCGCCGAACACCGCGCAGAGAACCCACCATGAACAAAATTGAATTCACCATCAACGGCAAAAAAGTCACGAGCCAGGTCGAAGGCCGCACCCTGCTGGTCGACCTGATCCGCGACGAGCTCAAGCTTACCGGGACCCATGTAGGCTGCGACACCAGCCAGTGCGGCTGCTGCACGATTCACCTCGATGGCAAGGCCGTGAAGTCGTGTGCGATGCTGGCAGCGCAAGCCGATGGCGCCGACATTCTCACCATCGAAGGCATGGCCAAGGGCGATACCCTGCATCCGATCCAACAGGCCTTCACCGAGTGCCACGGATTGCAATGCGGTTTTTGTACGCCCGGCATGATCATGACGGCGGCGGGCATCCTCAAGGAAAATCCGGACCCCACCGAAGCCGACATTGTCAAAGGGCTGGAAGGAAATCTGTGCCGCTGCACCGGTTACATCAACATTATCAAGTCCGTGCAGCGTGCGGCAGTATTGATGAAGGCCTGAAAGGGTTATTGCGTCGAACGCGTGTTGGTATCTGCGCGGCGCCAGTTACCGCGCCGCAGCGTCATTGCCGGATTGGGCCAGTGGCCCCATGCACCAAGAGATTTGAGAGTCTTGGGAAGAAAAAACGGGGCGCAGCGAGCGCCCCGTTTGTTTTCACAACTTCGAGAGGACGAAGCCAACGGTGGCCAATGCGGCAAGCAGGGCAACCACGATGGCGGTCAACGTGCCGCTGCTGGCGTCGCCAGCATGTGCAGCACTGGCAGGCGCGCCGCCGCTAGCCGCGGAAGCAGAATCTCCTACACCACTGGCGCCGGCCGCCGCCGCCGCGGCCACTGCGGCAACCGCATCCGGATTGCGCCGCGCCAATTCTGCATTGAACTTGGAAAAAAATTCGCCCGCCATTTTTTGCGCGGTCGCATCAACCAGGCGCGAGCCGATCTGTGCGAGCTTGCCGCCGACGCTTGCCTTGGCGCTGTATTCGAGCAAGGTCGATTCGCCCTGCGGTGTGAGTTTGACGCGCGCTTCGCCTTTGCCAAAGCCCGCGACGCCACCCTGGCCATCGAAGCGGATCGCATAGGACTCTGGCGCAACGACGTCAAACAGGGTGAGCTTGGCTTTGAATTTAGCCTTGACCGGGCCGACAGCCGCCGTGACCTGGGTCGCAAATTCAGTGTCGCTGGTACGGGTCAGTTCGTCGCAGCCGGTGATCGAGGCTTTGAGGATTTCGGGGTCGTTGAGTGCATCCCAAGCAATCTGCCGGTTGACGGGCAGAGTTTGGGAACCGGTCATTTCCATGCGAATTCTTTCGTGTGAGGGGCATTATTGAGAATTGCTTAAATCATTCCAAAAAACATGCCTCTTACGAGGCTGTCATGTTTTTTGGAATGATCCAATAAGAGGCGCTATTGTGCCTGATGCGGCTGGTTGATGGAAGCAATGGCCAGGCGCTCGCCCGGTGACGGCTCAGCGGCTGGGCGGCAGCGCAGGGCCAATGGCGCGCGCTTGATTTTGTTGCTTGGTTTTGTTTGCGATCTGCCGGAAAATGGCCTATAATCAAAGGCTTTCCTGCGTCAGTCCGGTCAGCTTCTTTTGTCAGCCTTTGTTGGAACAGGCGGTGGACAAGAGGATCGCAACGGGACCGCAACGCGGGCCGCCCAATCAACCGCAGCACCCACTCCTCGTCAGGACCGATCTACATGCCGAGCATTCGCCTCAAAGAAAACGAGCCCTTCGAAGCTGCCATGCGCCGCTTCAAGCGCACGATCGAAAAAACCGGTCTACTGACCGAGTTGCGCGCCCGCGAGTTTTACGAAAAGCCGACTTCCGAGCGCAAACGCAAGCATGCCGCCGCCGTCAAGCGCACCTACAAGCGCTTGAAGAGCCAGCAATTGCCCCCGAAGCTTTACTGATTTTCCGATGTTGCCGAAAAGCCGCGGGCGCAGGGCGCTTCGCGGCTTTTTTCGTTTGTGCAGAACATGCCAGAGCGCCTGTCATACCGACGCGCTGATTCTGCATGCATTGTGATGATCCCGACCGCCGCGCGCCATGCGTGACGCCACGCAGGAGAAAAAATGACACTCAAGGAACGCATTACCGAAGACATGAAGAACGCGATGCGCGCGAAGGACGCCAAGCGTCTTTCTGCGATTCGCATGCTGCTCGCAGCCATGAAACAGGTGGAAATCGATCAGCGTGTTGAATTGACCGACGTGCTGGTGGCCGGCATCACCGAGAAAGAGATCAAGAAGCGCCGCGATTCGATCACCCAGTACCAGGCCGCCAAACGGGAAGATCTCGCCGGCAACGAACAGTTTGAAGTGGACGTGCTGTCAGCGTACTTGCCGGCGCAGGCCGCTGAGGAAGAAGTCGAGAGCGTGATTGCAGACGCGATCGCGGCGGCGTCAACGGACGGCGCCAAGCCTGGTCCGCAAGTCATGGGCAAGGTGATGGGCGTGGTCAAAGCAAAACTGGCGGGCCGGGCCGACATGACCAAAGTATCGGCCCTCGTAAAGGCGCGTCTCGCGGGCTGATCCTGACATCGCCAGCCGCGATCTGGCTGGCGCGCGGCGCCGCGCCGCACACAATTTACTGCGGCTGCCCGGCCTTTTCGAGCCCGCCGATCCTGGTGCCCGGCTTGATGTTTTTGGATTTGAACCAGCCTTGGTTCATCTCCAGCGCATAGCGCGCCGGTTTGGCGCTGCAATGGCTGTTCTCAGTCTTGGGCTGCATGTCTTCGATATTGAGGATCACGCCGCTCTGGTCAATGAACGCGACCGATAGCGGCAGCAGCGTGTTCTTCATCCACATGCATTGTTGATCTTCGCCGGGGAATACAAACACCATGCCTTCGTTGGCACCCATTTTTTCGCGCATCATCAGTCCCTGCATGCGCGTTGCATAGTTGCTCGCCACTTCGGCCTTGATGAGGAACATTCCGCTTTGCAACTGCACGGCAGGCAGCGGCGGCTGGCCGCCAGGCGTTTGAGCAGGCGCGACGCTTGCGGCAAAAAGCAGGATTGCTGCGCAGGCAATGCGGGTGGCGGCGCGAATATCGGGGGGCATGGGGGAAGGGCGCAAGATGGCGAAGAGCGCATTGTAAATTGAGGATGAACGTCCCCCGGCAGTCGTCAGGCGTGCTTGCCAGGCGCGCCAATGATGCGGGGAAGTGCCGCTGCGGGGAAAATTGCCGCGCGCAAAAAAAAGCCGGACTGCGTAGCAATCCGGCTTTTCTTGTGTATTGCCGTAGGGCGAATCGCAAATTACATGCGCGTCACTCGCGGCTTACTTTCGCGGCTACCTTTCGCGGCTTACTTCTTGGGCATCTCCGCCTTGGCTGCAGCCGACTTTTTGCCCGATTTCTTGCCCTTGGCTTTTTTCGCGCCTTTCTTTACAGGCTTGTCAGCCTTTTTGGTGTCGTCTTTCTTCATCTCGGCCTTTGGTGCGTCGGCTTTTTTCTCTTGTGCGAAGCCGGTGGCGGAGACGGTGGCAAACACGCCAGCGATGAGAATGGTCAATAATTTGCTCATGATGTTTCCTTTTCGTGATGGAGTCGTTACGAATTGACCTCCTCGGTCAGTGCGAATAACGCAGGCTGGCAGGCGGGGTTGACAGCAGGTTCAGAATGACCATCGCAGAAACAAAACGCCGGGCACAGGGGCCCGGCGTTTGTATGAGGGATTGCCAGCTTATTTCTTTGCGGTGCCTTTTTTCTTCGATCCCTTTTTCTTGGCGGCCTTCTTCTCCTTTACGTCCAGCTGAAGCGCACCTGCATTGCTGAACAAGGTTTCATTGGCAAGCGGCGCTGCGCTTGCGCCGAAACTGGCGGCGGCAAATACGGCAGCAACGATCAGGCTCAGGGCTTTCTTCATGTTTTCTCCTCCGAAAGTAAGTAAAAAATGGCGGGTAACCAGTGGACAGGTAACCAGTGACCCTTGCCGGTTAGCGAGAGTAACCGATTTCCGCCAACGTCACATTGCGCCAAGCCCCGAGCGGCAGGCCATCAACCCGCACCGGCCCAATGGCCGCGCGAATCAGGCGCAGTGTGGGGTGGCCGACAGCGGCGGTCATGCGCCTGACCTGACGGTTCTTCCCTTCACTGACCATGACCTCCAGCCAGCACGTGGGGATCGCCGCGCGATACCGGATCGGGGGATCACGTGGCCACAAGTTGGCTGGCTCGGGAATGCGCCGCACCGCGCTTGCCGCGGTCTCGAAGTCGCCCAAGTTGAGGGGCGCGCACAGGCGCGCGATGGTACCGTCATCCGGTTCGCCCTCCACTTGCACCCAGTAAGTCTTGAGCAATGCCAGCCCCTGCCTGCTGGCCGACCTGGCGAAATGTTTGCCGGCAGCTCCACCGGGGGGAACGGCTGCTGCCTTGCCGGCAGACTTGGCAGCCGGGCTGCTGATCCAATGCTGTAGCGCACCTTGATTGGTCAGCAGCAGGAGGCCTTCGCTGTCGGTATCGAGCCTGCCTGCCGGGTACACGTCGGGCTGCTCAATAAAGTCGGCCAATGTCCTGCGGTCGCCATCGCGGCTGAACTGGCATACGACACCATACGGCTTGTTGAGCGCGATTAACGTCGCCGGAAGCGCATTTGCTGTGCGTGCACCACGCCTCGCGTCCGACATGGCATGATCAGTACGCGGCTCTTGACGCGGGCGCTCCGCCCGACCCGCCAAATGAAAAACCCCGCGCTTCGATGTCGAGGCGCGGGGTTTCATAAGATACAAGCGCTTTAGGCGTTCTGGATGTTCGAAGCCTGCTTGCCTTTTTGGCCCTGCGTGACCTCGAAGCTCACTTTCTGGCCTTCCTTGAGAGTCTTGAAGCCCTGCATGTTGATCGCCGAGAAATGCGCGAACAAATCTTCGCCGCCATCATCGGGGGTGATAAAGCCAAATCCCTTGGCGTCGTTGAACCACTTGACGGTACCGGTTGCCATATATGCCACTCCTTGAAAGATTAAGTAACGGACGGATAACCGCCCTGACTGCGTTTGCGTTTCAAGGCCGTCCCCTACCCAAGACCCCGGTGCCGCTATATGGCGCCGCCTGCTCGAGGCGGTATTGCAAGGTGCCGGAACCACTTGAACCAACCAAACGCCTGTATTTTTCTAATTCCACAGTGCCAAGTCAAGCAATTTTCCAAGCATAAACTTCGATGTCGGCTAGTTGTTGTTTTTTTGACGATTATCCCCATTTCCCTACCCAGGCTTTGCAACCGTACTCCCCCGATGACAGTATGAAAAGGGTTATAGAATTACTGCATGGCAACAAAATTTGATTCCAATGGCAGCACGCTCCTGGAGGAGCGTACGGAAAAACTCAAGCCGCCGCCCATGTACAAGGTACTTCTGCTCAATGATGACTACACGCCGATGGAATTTGTGGTCTCGACGATCCAGAAGTTTTTCAACAAGAGCCGCGAGCAGGCTACGCAAATCATGCTCAAGGTGCATCGTGAGGGCGTCGGCGTGTGCGGCGTGTACCCCAAGGATGTGGCCACTACCAAGGTCGATCTCGTCACCGAGCATGCACGTGAGCATCAGCACCCGCTGCAATGCACGATGGAAGAGAGTGAATGAGGAGCGAATGGCCCTGGTTTGGCGGCAACGGATGCTCGACGATGCGGCGAGCGCTGCACCGGGATACGCGCAGGCGGGGCGATGTGGCGCGAACGAGGACAAGTAGCATACCCGATCTGCGCGGCTTGGATTGGCCGGGCGGCTGGTGTAGAGTTTCATGACATTCCGGATTTCGGAAACACGAGGTAAAACATGATTGCGCAAGAACTTGAAGTCAGTTTGCACATGGCGTTTGTTGATGCACGGCAAAAACGACATGAATTCATTACGGTCGAGCACTTGCTGCTGGCGCTGCTCGACAATCCAACTGCCGCTGAAGTCATGCGCGCCGTGGGCGCCAACATTGACGATCTGCGCAAGAATCTTGCGCAATTCATCACCGAGCACACGCCCACGGTGGCGGGCACGGACGATGTGGATACACAGCCGACGCTGGGCTTCCAGCGCGTGATCCAGCGCGCCATCATGCACGTTCAATCATCATCGAATGGCAAAAAGGAAGTGACCGGCGCAAATGTGCTGGTAGCGATTTTTGGTGAAAAGGATTCGCACGCGGTGTACTACCTGCATCAACAGGGCATTACGCGCCTGGACGTCGTCAATTTCATCTCTCACGGCATCACCAAACAAACCACCGAGCCCAAGGAGAAGGCTGCAGCCGGCAACGAAAAAGAAGAAGCTGAAGCCGAGGGCGACGGCAAAGCCAGCCCGCTTGAGAACTACACCCAAAACCTCAACAAATCAGCGGCTGAAGGGCGCATTGACCCGTTGATCGGTCGTGACGCCGAACTCGAGCGCGTGGTGCAGACCCTGTGCCGCCGTCGCAAGAACAATCCCTTGCTGGTCGGCGAGGCCGGTGTCGGCAAGACGGCGATTGCCGAGGGCCTCGCCAAGCGCATTGTCGAAGGCGAAGTGCCGGAAATCCTCAAGGACTGCGTGGTGTACTCGCTCGACATGGGTGCTCTACTGGCCGGGACAAAATATCGCGGAGACTTCGAGCAGCGCTTGAAGGGTGTTCTCAAAAAGCTGACCAACAACCCCAACGCGATTCTGTTTATTGACGAAATCCACACGCTGATTGGCGCCGGCGCGGCATCCGGCGGCACGCTCGACGCCTCCAACCTGTTGAAGCCGGCGCTTTCGAACGGCCAGTTGAAATGCATTGGCGCCACGACCTACACGGAGTATCGCGGCGTATTTGAAAAGGACCACGCCTTGTCGCGGCGCTTCCAGAAGATTGATGTCAACGAGCCGTCGGTGGACGAGACCGTACAAATTCTCCGCGGCCTGAAATCGCGCTTTGAAGACCACCATGGAATCAAGTATTCGTCTGCTGCTATCACCACGGCTGCCGAACTCGCCGCGCGCTACATCAACGACCGCCAGTTGCCCGACAAGGCAATTGACGTGATCGATGAAGCCGGGGCCGCGCAGCGCATCTTGCCAAAATCGAAGCAGAAAAAAATCATCGGAAAAACGGACATTGAAGAGATCATCGCAAAGATCGCGCGCATTCCCCCGCATAACGTATCGAGCGACGACCGGTCCAAGTTGCAGACGCTCGATCGCGATCTCAAAAACGTGGTTTTTGGACAGGACAAGGCCATTGATGCGCTTGCGGCGGCGATCAAGATGGCGCGTGCCGGCCTCGGCAGCCCTACCAAGCCGATTGGCTCGTTTCTGTTTAGTGGCCCGACGGGGGTAGGCAAGACCGAGGTCGCCCGCCAGTTGGCGTTCACCATGGGTATCGAGTTGATCCGTTTTGACATGTCCGAATACATGGAGCGGCATGCAGTGTCACGCCTGATTGGCGCACCGCCCGGTTATGTCGGGTTTGATCAGGGTGGGCTGCTCACCGAAGCCATCACCAAGAAGCCGCACGCGGTGCTTCTGCTCGACGAAATCGAGAAGGCGCATCCCGATGTGTTCAACATTCTGTTGCAGGTGATGGATCACGGTACGCTCACCGACAACAACGGGCGCAAGGCTGATTTTCGCAACATCATCATCGTCATGACCACCAACGCCGGCGCCGAGAGTCTGCAAAAGTCGGTGATCGGGTTCACCAACAGCAAGCAGGCTGGTGATGAAATGGCCGAGATCAAGCGCATGTTCACGCCGGAGTTTCGCAACCGGCTCGACGCCACAATCTCGTTCAAGGCGCTTGACGAAGAGGTCATCCTGCGCGTAGTCGATAAATTCTTGATGCAATTGGAGCAGCAGCTCCACGAGAAAAAGGTTGAAGCGATCTTTACCGAAGTGCTGCGTAAGCATTTGGCAAAAAAGGGCTTCGATCCATTGATGGGCGCGCGACCGATGTCGCGCCTGATCCAGGAAACCATCCGCAAGGCACTGGCCGATGAACTGTTGTTTGGCAAGCTCGTCACGGGAGGCAAGGTGACCGTCGATCTCGAAGAAGGGCACGAGGCCGCCGGCGCTGATGCCAAAGTCAAGCTCACCATCTTTGAGGGCGAAGCGCCGAAACCGGATGGCAAGCCGGCAGATGAGCCGGTCGAAGTGTTGTAACCAGTCGCCCTAGAAAAAGGCCGCCGTGAGGCGGCTTTTTTTTGCGTTACAGTGTGTGCCGCAGTGAATGACGGAACAAGCAGCAACAGGGCGAACGGGATAGAGGCGGAATGGCACCCTGACTGCGGATTCCTGGCCGATGATCCTTGCAGCGCGTCACCGGCCATAGACTTTTCTACGAGGAGATTTCATGACAAAACAGATATTCTTGGCAACGGCTCTGCCGATGGCGCTGATGTTCGCAGGTAGTGCCATGGCGCAAGATCGCAATCTTGGCCGCAATCTCGCTGCGCAATGCGCGAATTGCCACGGCACCAATGGCAACGCCCAACCGGGGGGATTCCCCCTGGCCGGGAAAGAGCGCAAATACATCGTTGACCAGATGGCTGCGTTCAAGTCGGGTGCTCGCACCGGACCGGCTGCGACCATCATGCATCAGCTCGCCAAGGGCTACAGCGATGAGCAAATTGCGCTGATGGCCGATTACTTCGCGGCGCAGAAGCCTGCCGCTGCCAACAAATAAGGGAGACCATCGATCATGAAAAATATCCCTGTGATTCAGCGTCGCGAATTTCTCAAGTGGTCCGGCGTCGCCAGCGCCATGGCCCTGGCGGGTTGCGCGTCCCAACCTTCGGCACCGCAAAAGCTGGGCCGCGTCATCATCGTTGGTGGCGGTTACGGCGGCGCGACTGCCGCCAAGTACTTGCGCATGTGGTCGGAGGGCGCGATCGAAGTGTTCCTGATTGACCGCAGTCCAGCCTTCATTTCCTGTCCGATGTCGAACCTCGTGCTGGGTGGTTCGCGCAAGATGGAAGACATCACCGTCGGCTACGCCAAGCTGCGTGACTATGGCGTCCAGGTGATCAACGACGAAGTAACCAAGGTCAACGTTGACAAGAAAACCATTGAGCTCAAGAAAATTCAGGACCTCAGCTACGACCGCCTGATTGTCGCGCCCGGCGTTGACTTTCTGTTCGACCAGGTCAAGGGCATGGCCGCCCCTGCGGCGCAGCAAAACATCATGCACGCTTGGAAGGCTGGCCCGCAAACCGTCACCCTGCGCAAGCAGCTCGAAGACATGAAAGACGGCGGCGTGTTCGTCATGAGCATTCCCAAGGCACCGTACCGCTGCCCCCCCGGTCCGTATGAGCGTGCCTGCCAGGTCGCGCACTACTTCAAGACCAGCAAACCCAAGTCTAAAGTCATGATCCTGGACGCCAACGAAGACGTGGTGTCCAAAGCCGGCTTGTTCAAGGCGCAGTGGAATGGCCAGTACAAGGGCCTTGTCGAATACCGCAACAACATGGAAGTCAACGCAGTCGATGCCGCCAGCCGTACCGCCATCACCACCCTTGATGACAAGATCAAGGCCGATGTGCTCAACATCATCCCGCCGATGCGCGCTGGTGACATCGCACAACAAGCCGGCCTCATCAC
>JANLTL010000038.1:0-1505 GCA_031362905.1 Burkholderiales bacterium
GGTTCCCTGGGTTCTCTGGATTCCTTGGGTACACTGTGCCGCATGAATGACGCTCCCGTGCTGGAAGTCTCGGCACTCACGTTTGAATACCCCGGCAAGCGCGCGCTCACCGATGTGAACTTCACGCTTCCGCATGGCGCGGTGCTGGCGCTGGTCGGGCCGAACGGCGCCGGCAAGACCACGCTGATGCGTTCCATCGCCGGGCTCGACGATCCGATGTCGGGCTCGATCATGCTCGACGGCGTCGATGTGGTGAACGAGCCGCGCGAGGCCTATCGCAAGCTCGGCTACCTCTCGGATTTTTTTGGCCTCTACGGCGCGCTCACGGTGCGCCAGAGTTTGATGCACGCAGCCGGCATGCGCGCGCTGACTGAGGCCGAGCAGGAGAAGGCCGTTGCCCTCACGGCGCAGCGCCTTGATCTCACCTCGCGTCTCGATGCGCGCACCGACACGCTGTCGCGCGGCTGGCGCCAGCGCGTGGCGATTGGCCAGGCGATGGTGCATGCGCCCCAGGTGCTGCTGCTTGATGAGCCGGCCGCAGGCCTCGACCCGGAAGCGCGCATTGGCCTCTCGACCCTGTTTCGCCAGTTGCGCGCCGAGGGCATGACGCTGATCGTGTCCTCGCACATCCTCGCCGAGCTCGATGAATATTCGAGCCACATGCTGGCGATCAAGGATGGCCGCGCGGTGGAGTTTCGTGCGCTCGATGCCACGGCGGAGACCGGGATAACCTTGCGCATCGTGTTGGCATCATTCCCCGGTGAGGTGTCGGCGCTGGATGAATCGCTGCTGGGTGCTGGCGCCGAAGAGATCACGCTTTCACCGGTCGCTGTGCCTGCCGCCGTGTCCAATGAGACGCGTGCATTTTCTGCGCTGCTCGCCGCACACGGCATGAGTGGTGTGCATCCCGCATCGGTGTTGGACGCCGGCTGGGCCGTGCAGGGCAGCTTCAAGGGTAGCGCTGCGGATCAAGCCATGTTGCTGAAATCCTTGGTGGAAGCGGATATTGGCGTGATGGAATTTTCGGTGGTGCGCGAAAACCTGCACGAATCCTACCTGCGTTCGATGCGCGGCAACACACCGGCGGAGAAATCAGCATGACCCTCAACGCCGAATTTCGCCGCTACTGCTGGCTCGAACTCACGCCGCACCGCTTGATCGCGGCGCCGCTGATCGCCGGCTTGATCCTCGCGCTGGTGGCAGCGTCGAGCAATCAATCTGCCGAAGCGCTTGCCACCGCAGGCCTGGCCGGGTTTGCCGCGTGCGCGCTGCTCTACGGCGGCTACCTCGCGATGAATGCAATGCCCGAAGAAATGCGCGAGCGCACCTGGGACTTTCAGCGCATGTCGGCACAAACGCCTGCGCAGCTTGCGTTCGGCAAAGTGTTCGGCGCGCCGGTGGTGGGCTGGTATGCAGGCGCGTGGTTTCTCGCGGCCTACTTGGTGGCCGGCCTGCAGGCGCATGGATTCGACGCGGTGCTGATCGCGGCGGCGGCCGTGTTTGGC
>JANLTL010000052.1:0-1914 GCA_031362905.1 Burkholderiales bacterium
GATCTCTGCGGTGACCGCCATGCCGGGGTTGAGCTTGTGTCCTCGGCTGGCGTCGGCCGCGCCGCCGGCCGTCGCGCCGGCCCCGCTGTCTGCGCCTGCATCGCCAGGGGCCTTGAGGGTTTGCCCGCCCAGATCAACCACGGTCTTGTAGGTCAAGGACTGCGCGCGCTGCGCCGCTGCCGGTTTGTCGGCACCGGAGAGGGCGCTGCCGCCGGGCGAAGCCGGGGCATCACTCTCGCGTGCATCGGCCGAGACAGTGGTGACGCGGCCATCGAGCATGCCGTATTTCTGGAACGGGAAGGCGGCGAGCTTGATCTTGGTGTTTTGCCCGGCGCGCACGAAGCCGATGTCCTGATTGCTGACATACACCTCGGCGCGCAGTTGCTCGCCCTGTGGCACCAACGTGAGCAGGATGGTGCCCGGGGACACCACCGTACCCGGAGTGTGGGTGGCAAGGTCCTTGACGATGCCGTCTTGCGGGGCTTTGAGTTCGAGCTGGCGGCCGCGGTGTTCGTTCTTGGCCAGTTCCTGCGTAGCCTTTTCGCCGAGCATGGTCTCCTGCATTTGCTCAGCTTGCAGGTTGCGTTTGTAGTCGGCGGTGATCTGGGCGATCTTTTTTTCTGATTGGATGACTGTTGCTTCGCTACTTTTAATGGCGAACTCCTGGGTCGCGAAGTCCTGTTCGCGCTCCATCCGTTCGCGACGCTTGTCGTGGGCCTGGATCTGGCCAACGAAACCATCCTTGGCGAGCTTTTGGTAGGAATCGTCCTGCTGGCGGTAGAACGGCAGCGCGTCGAGGATTTTTTTGCGCACTTCAACGGCAGCGGCACGGTCGTGGCGGGCTTTTTCCAGCGTGGCGCGCTCTTGCGCGATGGCCGAGTCAATTGAATGACGGTTCGACAAAAACTGGGCGTGGATTTTGGCGAAGAGTCCGGGCGCATCGCCCGCCTGCTGCGTGAGTACGGTACCGTTCAACTCGGCGCGAATACGCCGCAGGGCGAGGTCGCGCTGTCTGGACTCGGCGGAAAGCGATTTCTGGTCGGCCATCGTGCTCACTTCGTCCATGCGCATCAGCACTTGCCCGGCTTTGACCCGCTGCCCTTCCTTGATCAGGATGTCCTTGACGATGCCCTGCTCTGGTGGTTGCACGATCTTGACGTAGCTCGATGGCACCAGCTTGCCCTCGGCCGTGGCGACGATGTCGATCTGGCCGAAACTGGCCCACACCAGGCCGATGCCTACCAGTGAGCTGATGGTGATGATCATGAAGCGCGGCAGCGGATGCGGTGCGCGCTCTTCTACCGCTTGCAGAGCGGGAAGGAAGTCAGTGGCGTCAGGGGCGGGCATGTATGTGATCCGATGGTTCGGTGATCCCGGCAGGAGCGGGAGAGAAAATCAGGGCCGGCGCGAGCTTGCCGCCCGGCGAACGCAGGCTGCTTTGCGAGCGCACGAAGGTATATTCGAATGGATAGCCGACCACCTTGCGCAAGCGCTCGGTCAGGCGGGCAATTTCTGCGGCAGTCAATGCGCGCTCCATGACATAGTGCATTTCGACCTGCTGCGGCGTGGTCTGGCGAAACTGCATCTGCTGAAGCGGGGCAATTTCAAGGCTGAATTGTGCATAGGGCAACAACGGCCAGTAGCGATTGCCCTGCGGATCTACCAGCATTTGCGCCGCGCGCCCATGCACTTGTGCAAGCACCGGCAATGTGCGCCCGCAGGCACAGGGCGCGCCCACCTGCGCCATGTCGCCGATGTCATAGCGGATCAGCGGCATGGCGAAGTTGTGCAGGGTGGTCACCAGCACACGGCCGGTCTCGCCTGGCGCACACGCGCTGCCGTCATCGCGCACCACCTCAAGCAGTATGGATTCGGACATCACATGCAGACTGCCCTGCTCCGGACATTCAAGTG
>JANLTL010000063.1:0-8905 GCA_031362905.1 Burkholderiales bacterium
GGCGCGCAAACATGACGACCGCCCCCGCACCGGCCTCGAGGGCGGTGCCGGCATTGTCGAAGGCGGACGAGCCCGCGCCCAGTACGGCGACGCGTTTGCCGCAGAGGGCGGCGAAGTCGATGTCCTCGGCCGAGTGGCGCACGCGGGTGGTCGCGCCGGCCGACTGCGGATCAAAACTCGCGAAGTGCGGCCAGCGCGGCGCGCCGCTGCCGTCGCGCCCGAGCGCGAGCACGACCTTGCGCGCATACACGGTCTCTTCGCCTTTGGGACCTTTCAGGGTCGCGCGCAGCGTCACGGCATCCGGCCCCGCCATTGGCGCGAGCGCCGTAAGGGCGGTGTCGTTTTCCACCGGCACGCCGGCGATGCGCCGCACCCAGAGCAGATAGTCACGCCATTGGCGGGTGGGAATCTTGTACAGCGCCTCCCATCCTGCGGCGCCGTGCTGCGCTTCGTACCAGGCGCGGAAGGTGAGCGACGGAATGCCGAGGTCGGGACTGGTCAGGTTTTTGGGGCTGCGCAGGGTTTCCATGCGTGCAAAGGTGCCCCAGGGGCCTTCCTTGCCATCGGGTGCCTTGTCGACAATGCGCAGGTTCGCGAGACCTTCGCGCAGGCAGGCGAATGCGGCGCTCTGGCCGCACATGCCGGCGCCGATGATGAGCACGTCCAGCAAGGGCGCGCCGGACGTCGTCGTCGCGGCCGGTACCCAGTTGGCGGGTGGGTAGTTGAGGCGCTCAAGGTCGTGGCGCGCCTGTTCCTCGAGCAGGGACAGCAGATTCGGAGCGGTCATAATGGCGATTATCGCCCGCCCATGTCACCGAAACGAATCATCACGATGATCGAACTCCCCTGCTTCTACAGCCTGTCCTCGCCCTGGGCCTATCTGGGCGGCCCGAAATTGCAGGACATCGTGCGCCGGCATCAAGTCAAGCTCGAGTTGAAGCCCTACGACTTCCAGGCCATTGCCGACATCACCGGCAGCGTGCCCTTGCGCACGCGGCCGCAGCCGCGCATCGACTACCACTCGCTCGAACTTGAGCGCTGGAGCAAATACCTCGGCATACCTCTGGTGGTCAAGCCGAAGTACTACCCCTGGGTCGTCACCGACAAGGACTGGAACAAGCGCCCGGGCTGGATGGTGATTGCGGCGCAGGAACGCGGCCTCGATGCCTTTCGGCTTTCACATGCACTGCTGCGCGCGCTGTGGGCGGAACAGCGCAACACTGCGGATGCCGACGTGCGGCGCGCAATTGCCGAGGAGAACGGCATGGATGGCAAGGCCCTGGTGGCAGCGGAAGATTCGCCCGAGGTGCAAGCGGTGTATCAGCGCTACACCGGTGACGCGGTCGCAGATGGCGTATTCGGTGCGCCAACCTTTATTCTCAACGGCGAGCGCTTCTGGGGGCAGGACCGGCTCGATTTCCTGGATCGCGCACTGGACGCTGAACGCGCGAAACGCTAAACGGGCACAGCCTGCAACCGTTGGTACAAGCCTCTGTGCGGGAAGCGTTGGCCGTAAACCGTTGGTGGACAACCCTTAGCGGGCACCCGCCTTTTCAAGTAGCGCAATCATCTCGCGATAGCCACGCGATTTCGCCAGCGCCAACGGGGTTGCGCCACTTCGGTCGGCCAACTGCAGGTTGGCGCCGGCCTCGACCAGATACTTGAGGGTCAGCGTGTGCTGCGGGCCCCCATTGCCCAGCACGATCGATTCGATCAATGCGGTCCAGTGCAGATTGTTGACATGGTCGAGCGGCGCACGGGCCTTGATCAGTGTCTGCACCACTTCGGCATGGCCCAGATGCGCGGCGGCAATCAGCGCGGTGCCGTCGTAGCGGCTGGTGATGTTGGTGGCCTTGCTGCCGAGTTCGAGCGCCAGTTTGAGGGTCGGCACGTCGTTGGCCACCGCGGCAATCGTGACAATGTCGTATCGATCATTCTCCAGCGCGTTGGCGTCGGCGCCTGCAGCCACCAGCGCGCGCATCGCATCGTGCTTGGCGAAATAGGCTGCCACGTGCAGGGGGGTGCGCTGATAGCCGTCGCGCGCACTGGTTTTGTCGCCTTTGACAACCAGTGTCTTGATCTCTATTGCATTGTTGGCCAGCGCGGCCGCAAACAAACCCTTGTACTGCGCCAGTTCACCACGCGCGGGCGGCACCTGCGCCTGTCCAACGCGCCATGGCGCGCCAAGCGCTCCGAGCGCTACAGCAGCGAGCAGGGCATGACTTAAGCGCATACGCTGGTCAAATGTCGATGTTGATCGCCCGCAGCGCGTTGGTTTCGATGAACTGCCGGCGCGGCTCGACTTCATCACCCATCAAGGTGGTGAAGATGCCGTCAGCCGCGATGGCATCATCGATCTGCACGCGCAGCAGGCGCCGCACCTTGGGATTCATCGTGGTCTCCCACAGCTGCGCGGGATTCATTTCGCCAAGGCCCTTGTAGCGCTGGCGCGCGAGGTTGCGTTCGGCATCAGCCAGCAGCCAATGCACCGCGCCACGAAAATCGGTGATGGCCTGCGAGCGCGCCTTGTCGCCGTCGCCGCGTTTGATGGTGCCGCCTGCGCGCACCAGGTCTTTGACCTTTTGCGCTGTAACCGTCAGCTGCGTGTAGTCGGCACCGGCGATGAAATCGGGATCGATGATCGAGTTTTTTTGATTGCCGTGCTTGCTGCGCGTCACGCGCAGTACCCAGGACTCGCGCCTTTCGTCATAGGCGGGAGTGACCGTAACCGAACGATCGGTGAGGGCACCGAGCAATGATTGCGCCGAGCGCTGTGCGGCTTCCTCGCTCGACACGTCGACTTCTGCTCCATCCAGAATCGCTTTGAGCGCCGCTTCGTCGTAGACGTGGCCAATCCGCTGCACCACCGCTTCCGAGAGCAGATAGTCCCTGGCGAGGGCTTCCAGGGCATCGCCGCCGATTGCTGCAGGCGCGCTGTTTCCGCTTGCGGGGTTGGGGAGCAGTTCCGCGCCCTGCAAGGCGGCGCGCAGCAGATACTGGTTCAGTTCGTGGTCGTCCTTGAGATATTTTTCTTCCTTGCCTGCCTTGACCTTGTAGAGTGGTGGCTGGGCAATGTAGATATGGCCGCGCTCGACCAACTCGGGCATCTGCCGGTAAAAGAAGGTCAGCAACAAGGTGCGGATATGCGCGCCGTCGACGTCTGCATCAGTCATGATGATGATGCGGTGATAGCGCAGCTTGGCAATATCGTAATCATCCTTGCCCATGCCGGCACCGATGCCGGTGCCAAGCGCGGTGATCAGGGTGGTGATCTCCTGCGACGAGAGCAGTTTGTCGAAACGCGCCTTCTCGACATTGAGGATCTTGCCGCGCAGTGGCAGGATCGCCTGGAACTTGCGGTCACGGCCCTGTTTGGCGGAGCCGCCTGCGGAGTCACCCTCGACGAGGTAAAGCTCGCACAAGGCCGGATCCTTCTCCTGGCAGTCGGCCAGTTTGCCGGGCAGACCCATGCCATCGAGCACGCCTTTGCGCCGCGTCATCTCGCGCGCCTTGCGTGCTGCTTCGCGTGCACGCGCTGCCTCGACGATCTTGCCGCAGATGATCTTGGCGTCATGCGGGCGCTCAAGCAGGAAATCACTCAAGGCCTTGGCCACGACTTCCTCGACCGGCATGCGCACTTCGGACGAAACCAGCTTGTCCTTGGTCTGCGAACTGAACTTTGGCTCGGGCACTTTGACCGACAACACGCAGGTGAGACCTTCGCGCATGTCGTCGCCAGTGGTTTCTACCTTTTGCTTCTTGGCGATTTCGGCTTCTTCGATGTATTTGTTGATTACCCGCGTCATCGCCGCGCGCAGACCGGTGAGGTGGGTACCACCGTCGCGCTGCGGGATGTTGTTGGTGAAGCACAGCACTTGCTCGTTGTAGCCATCGTTCCACTGCATCGCGACCTCGACGCCGATAGACAAACCATTTTCGGCCTGCCGTTCGCCGGAAGCGTGAAAAATGTTCGGATGCAACACCGACTTGGTGCGGTTGATGTATTCGACAAAGCCCTTGACGCCGCCATCGAAGGCAAACACTTCTTCCTTGGCAGTACGCTGGTCAGTGAGCTTTATGCGCACGCCATTGTTGAGAAAGGAAAGCTCGCGAATCCGTTTCGCCAAAATCTCATAGTGATATTCGATGTTGGTAAAAATTTCGTCGTCGGCCAGAAAGTGCACTTCGGTACCGCGCTTCTCGGTGGGGCCGGTGAATTTGATCGGCGACGTCATCACGGTCGAGCCGGGCGCTGCGCCATTGACCACGCCGGCCGGCATGATGCCTTCCAGAAGCTCACGGTTTTGCGGAATGCCGCGATGAAACTCCATGAAGTGGGCCTTGCCATCGCGGCGCACCACCAGGCGCAGCCATTTTGACAATCCATTGACGCACGACACGCCGACACCGTGCAATCCACCTGACACCTTGTAGCTGTTCTGGTCGAACTTGCCACCGGCGTGCAGTTCAGTCATCACGATCTCGGCTGCGCTGCGCTTGGGATCGTGTTTGTCGTCCCATTTGATACCCGTCGGGATGCCGCGGCCGTTGTCCGTTACCGAGATCGAGTTGTCGGTATGAATCGTGACGTGAATCTCGGTGCAATGGCCGGCCAGCGACTCGTCAATCGAATTGTCGAGCACCTCAAACACCAGGTGATGCAGGCCGGTACCGTCACTGGTATCGCCGATATACATGCCCGGACGCTTGCGTACTGCTTCGAGACCTTCGAGAATCTGGATGCTCGATGCGCCGTAGCTATGTTCCGCCTGACCACCAGCGATGTGACCGGCACCATCATTCGTTTGCTGCGCTTGGTGTGATGAGTTGTCAGGTGTTTGATCGGGGTGGTCAGACATGCGTGGAATCCTGCTTCTTTGCGTGGGGCGTTGCGAAAAGTTCTGTGCGATCTGTTTCTCTTTGCGACTGCGCGATCCAGCCGCTCGCTCAAATACGCATCGGCATCACCACATATTTGAAATCGGCATTTTCACCGCCTGTGATCAGTGCACTGGAATTGGCATCACCGAGTGAAATCTTGATCTTCTCCACCTTGAGATGGTTGAGTACATCGAGCAGGTAGGTAACGTTGAAACCAATATCGATGGCATCACCGGTATACGCGATCTCCGCTTCTTCCTGCGCTTCTTCCTGGTCCGTGTTGGTACAACTGATCTTGAGACTGTTGTCGCCCACAATGCAGCGCACACCCTTGAATTTTTCGTTGGTCAAAATCGCGGCGCGGGTCAGGCAACCGATCAGCTCTTCACGCGAAATATCAAATGCGTTCTTGTAGCCAGTCGGAATCACCCGGTTGTAATCGGGAAATTTTCCCTCGACCAGTTTGGACACCAATTCGACATTGCCAAACTGGAAACGTACCTGGTTCGATGCAATATCGACCCGCACTGATTCATCACTGTCTTCCAGCAGGCGTTCAAGCTCGATCACCGTCTTGCGCGGAATGATGACTTCCCGCTTTTCGACCTGGCTGTCAATCGGCAGTGACGCAAATGCCAGCCGGTGGCCATCGGTGGCCACCACTTTGACACTGCCTGGCTCGACAATCAGCAACAAGCCGTTGAGGTAGTAGCGGATGTCCTGCTGCGCCATCGCATACTGCACCAGCGCGAGCAAACTCTTGAGTGCTTTCTGTCCCAGCGAAAAACCGGCTTTGAAATCTGTAGCCTGCGCGACGGTGGGGAAATCTTCCGCAGCCAGCGTTTGCAGGGCAAAGCGCGACTTGCCGGACTTGATGTTGAGTTTCTTGTTGTTGAGTTCGAGTGCCACCATACCGGGCGGCAAGGCACGCAGGATGTCGAGCAACTTGCGTGCTGCTACGGTAGTCGCAGCATCGGCGCCGGCACCACCGTCGGCCTTGGTGGAAATCTGCACTTCGATATCAGTGGCAAGAAAGGAGAGTTCTCCCGCTGTCTTGCGAATCAACAGATTGGACAGGATCGGCAAGGTATGACGGCGCTCAACAATACCGCTGACGGTTTGAATTGGCTTGAGCAGCACATCACGTTCAGCGGAGACTAGTTGCATGATCTATTCCTTTTATATAACTAGTAATAACTAATAGGAGTCTGTGGATTGCGGGGAAAAAAAAATTGTGCTGGTGAATCAAGTGCTTGGTTGCCAAAGCCGGGTGGGTGGGCCTGTGGGAAAGGTCTCTGTTGATTGTGGCTAACTTCTTCTGGAGGCAGAAATTTCCCTCCTTATCCACAATCTACACACAGGCCATACATGTGTTTTCCCCGGCTTCGGCTGTTGCGAGCGTGTCTTGCATAAAGTAAAAACTGAATAAGTCCGTATGACAGCAAAGTCTCTCTTGCAAGGTTTTGATTTATTTTGCGTTTTCTTAACCCTTGATGATTTGATCCAGGACGTGCAACTCGTGGTTGAGTTGGGTGTCGGTTTTGCGGTTTTCAGCAATTTTGCGGACGGCGTGCAGCACCGTAGTGTGGTCGCGCCCGCCAAATGATTCACCAATCTCCGGCAGCGAGAGCGAGGTCAATTCTTTGGCAAAGTACATGGCGATCTGACGCGGTTTGACCAGATCTGCCGTACGCTTCTTGGAAAAAAGTTCGGGTACTTTGACCCGGTAAAAGTCGGCTACCGTCTTCTGGATATTTTCCAGAGAAATGGCGCGCGTCTGGATGCGCAACAGGTCGCGCAAGGCGTCACGTGCGACGTCAAGTGAAATATCGCGCGCGTGAAATTGGGAAAATGCGATCAATTTGCGCAGGGCACCTTCCAACTCACGAACATTGGAGCGTAAATGCTTGGCGATGAAAAAGGCCACAGTCTCATCGAGTTCAATCCCCTGGCTCTCGGCTTTCTTGAGCAGAATGGCCACGCGCATTTCGAGTTCTGGAGGCTCGATGGCTACCGTGAGACCCCAGCCGAAACGCGAGATCAGGCGGTCTTCAATACCGGGAATCTCCCGCGGGTAGGTGTCACAGGTAATAATGACCTGCTTGTGTGCCTCAATGAGGGCATTGAACGCGTAAAAGAACTCTTTCTGCGTGCGGTTCTTGCCATTGAAGAACTGGATGTCATCAATGACCAGAAGATCAAGCGAGTGGTAATAGCGCTTGAACTCCTCGAAGGCCTTCTTCTGATAGGCCCGCACCACATCGGTGACATATTGTTCCGCGTGGATGTAGCGGACCCGTGCCGCCGGCCGCTCCCGATGCAGGAGGTTGCCGATGGCCTGAACCAGATGGGTCTTGCCCAGTCCGACGCCGCCATACAGAAACAGCGGGTTGTATGACTTTCCGGGATTCTCAGCCACCTGCATCGCGGCGGCGCGCGCGAGTTGATTGGCCTTGCCGATGACAAAATTGTCGAAGGTGTGATCCCGGTTGAGACGAGTGCGCTCAAATGCGGTGGCCGTGACAGACTGTGCTGCAACGAGGGTGTCGGCCACTTGGCCGGGCGCACTTTGCATGGCGCCATTGACGCGGGCAGCCCCCTTTTTTTCCGGCGCGGTGTAATCGACGCGGACCGCCACGGCAGTACGCCAGTATTCGTTGGCGAGTGATTCGAGGCGGTTCAGAAACCGGTCCTTGATCCACTGCTGCACAAAACGGTTGGGAGCGATCAATTCGACGCCGTTGCCATCGCCATTCTTAAGCTTCAGCGGCTTGATCCAGGTATCGAATTGCTGGGGGGACAATTCCTTGGCGAACAAGCCGCAGCAGTGTTGCCAAAACGCCTCAATCGTGGCTGCGGTGACCTCGCCTGCCGGCGCGTGCGCAGTGTCACGTTCAATCAAAGCAGCGGGCATGAATGGAGGTTTGGCAGAATTTTGTTGAGGCCTCGGCCGGGATGCATTGGAGGCCAAAAACGCACTCGAAAACAAACCGGCAAACAGCCTAAACCAAGCCTCGAATTTTACCCGGTTATCCACAGGAAGCGGGCTGCGTGGTGGGGCGAAAAACCGCCTTGTTCATTGACGCAAAAGGCAAATTTGGTGTCTAATCACGGGTTTCGCCAAAATCTTAATCAATTCATTTTTTCTTCTAGGGAAATTGCATCATGAAACGTACTTATCAACCTTCCGTCGTGCGCCGTAAACGCACCCACGGTTTTCTGGTGCGCATGAAGACCAAGGGCGGTCGTGCCGTCATTGCCGCGCGCCGCGCGAAGGGCCGCACGCGTCTCGCGGTCTAACGCCAACACCCGCCAGCGCCGCGAAAATTCGTCTTTACCTAGCGGACGCAGCCATGCTTTCCGGCGACGATTTCGCCGCCGTTCTCAAAAGCCGCGAGCGCCAGCGTTCCGCGCATTTCTCGTTGCACTGGCGCAGAAACCCTGCCTCTGCCGCAGTGGGTGTCATTGGGGCGCGTCTCGGATTGGTGGTCTCCAAAAAGCTCGCGCGCACTTCAGTGCGGCGCAATCTGGTCAAGCGTCAAACCCGCATGTTGTTCAGCCAATGGCTACGTGAGTCGAACGGCGCGCCCCAGAACCGCGCAGCATGGGACGTGGTGCTCAAACTGACCTCCAACGTCGCATCCTTGCAGCGCGCCGAACAGTTCGGCGAGATCGCCGGATTGATGCGCGCGTTGCCGAAAGCGTGAGCGACCATGCAAGCCGTCCTGATTGCATTGGTAAAAGCGTATCGCTACGCGATCAGCCCGTGGCTCGGCCGGCATTGCCGGTTCGAGCCTTCCTGTTCGGAATATGCAGTCACGGCGCTCGATACGCACGGCGCACTAAAAGGTACTTGTTTGTCTGCAACGCGTTTGTGCCGCTGCCATCCGTGGCATCCGGGCGGATTTGACCCGGTGCCACCGCGCGCCACCTCCTGAAAACGATCCCTTCAAGATGCCCTCCATGGACACCCGCCGCCTGATCCTGTTTTTCATCTTCAGCTTTTCGCTGGTGATGCTGTTGG
>JANLTL010000115.1:0-2264 GCA_031362905.1 Burkholderiales bacterium
CTCAAACGCGACTGGCAGTGGGTCACCATGATCAAGCCCCCCAAGGTGCGCAGTCTACCCGATACGCTCACCCTCGCCGAAATCGAGCAGATGATCGCTGCGACCCGCAATCTGCGCTACCGCGTCTTTATCCTCGTCACCTACTCGATGGGTCTGCGCCTCGGGGAGGCCCTGGCACTGCAGGTCGGCGACATCGATGCCGCCCGCCACCGCGTCCACATTCGCCGCGGCAAGGGCCACAAGGACCGTTTCGTCACGCTGCCCGATGCCACCCTGCTCGCGCTGCGCACGCTGTGGCAGCGGCACCACAATCCGGTGTTGTTGTTCCCGAGTGCCACCGGCTCAGCAGAACGCATTCGGCAGGCCACACAGACGATGGATCGCGGCAGCACGCAGCGCGCCGTGAAGGTCGTGGTGGAGGAGTGTGGCATCAAAAAAAAATTACCGTGCATTCCCTGCGCCACACCTACGCCACGCATTTGCTCGAACAGGGCCTGAACCTTCGCCACATCCAAGACCTGCTCGGCCACGTCTCCCCAACCACCACCGCCCGTTACACCCACCTCACCGACATCGCGAAGCAGCACGCCAGCGAAGCCATCAACCGCCTGATCAACTCCCTCCACATCGATCTGCACCGGCTCTGAGCACATGGAGCTCGCACCGCTGATCGCCGAATACGGCGAGCGCATGACGCAGACCCAGGCCAAGCACGTGCTGCCCGGTCATCGGCGTGCGCTCACCGCGATGGGCTGTTGTCGCAGCGCCGCCGCAACACAGATGCTGGTGCAGTGCAGCGGCTGCCAGCAACAGCTCTGGCGCGCGCAGTCGTGCGGTCACCGCAGTTGCCCCACATGCCAGAACCACGCGGCATCGCAGTGGCTCGACCGCCAGCGCGAGAAGCTGCTGCCGGTCGAGTACTTCCTGGTCACCTTCACCTTGCCCGCCGAACTGCGTCCCGTCGCCTTCTCCCACCAGCGCGTGGTCTATGATGCGCTGCTCAGCGCGGCCGCCGACACATTGAAGGTCTTTGGGCTGAACCCCAAGCACCTCGGCGCCACCCTTGGCATGAGCGCCGTGCTGCACACCCACACCCGGCGGCTCGACTATCACCCGCACGTGCATGTGGTCATCCCGGGCGGGGGCATCGATGCCGTCAAGCGGCTGTGGAAACGCACCCGTTATCAGTATCTGTTCAATGCGTTTGCCCTGGCCACGGTGTATCGGGCCAAATTCCTGGAAGCCATCAACCAGGCGGGCCTGACACTCCCGGGCGATGTCCCCGCCAAGTGGGTTGTCGATTGCACCCGGGCAGGAACCGGTGAACCGGCACTGGAGTACCTCTCGCGCTACCTCTACCGCGGCGTGATCGCCGAGCGCAACATCATCGCCAACGACAACGGCGAGGTCACGTTCCGTTACACCGAGAGCAAGACCGGGCTCATCAAGACCCGCACGCTGCCCGGGGAGGAGTTTCTCTGGCTGCTGATGCAGCATGTGCTGCCGAGAGGCTTTCGGCGGGTGCGCGATTACGGCTTCCTGCACCACAACGCGAAAGCGCAACTGCAGTTGGTGCAACTGGTGCTGCAGGTGAAGGTGGCGCCCAGACCAGCAGCGCCGCGGCCATGCTTTCTGTGCTGTCGCTGTGGCGAGCCGATGCGGGTGGTCGGTGTGTTAACCGCGATGCGCGCATCGTTATACCGGAACCGGGGACCGCCAAAGGTATGCGCATGACCGGCAGCGCTGCGACCGCACTGGCACGAACCGTTGTCAGGGCCTTGGCTCGTCTGGTGAAAATAAACGCGTGCATTGGCCGGAGAAATCCTGCCTCTGCCGACGTCACTGTCGAAAATAGACCAATGAAAGTGGACCGATTTGATCATCAGCAGAAGAAAAACCAGACTACCCGCGCAGACCGCGATACCGGCGCGCGCACCACCGCGAATTAATCTCCTATAGAGAGGCCGTGCCAAGCCCCCGGGCTTCGTCAACCACAGGATAAGATCGCGGCTAAGCGCGATCTATCCTTATTCGTTGGGCTGAAGAATGCGCTGAACGTGAAGCGGACGCAAGCCTTCCCGAGTGCTTCTTGCCTTTGACAGTGGTGAAGTCGTGCCAGGCACGCGCGCTCTCTGACGAAGCACAAATAGCACTGGCGCGTTGCAGTGTGATGCCGAAAGCCGAGGGGTAGTTGAGCGCCAGTGCAGCGCGGGCTTTGAAAGAACCCGTGCGGGAATGGCGCAGGACGACGGGACTGACGCTGC
>JANLTL010000141.1:0-3752 GCA_031362905.1 Burkholderiales bacterium
GGCAAGGACAACGGAGGCAAGGACATGAACACATGGCTTTACGCCATTGCAGGGGGCGCCATGATCGGATTGGCCAGCGGCGGGTTGATGTTGGGCTTGGGCCGCATCGCTGGCATTTCCGGCATCTTCGGCGGCTTGGTCAAACCACTCGGTGGTGAGTGGGCCTGGCGTCTGGCTTTCGTGGCCGGCATGGTCCTCGCGGGCGCATTGGCCGCGCTGGCCGGACTCTGGGTGCCGAGCGTGATACGGCAACCGGCAGGATTGGTTGTCGCCGCCGGGCTGTTGGTCGGTGTGGGGACTTCACTGGGCAACGGCTGCACCTCCGGCCACGGCATCTGCGGCCTGGCCTTGTTGTCCACCCGATCGATGGTTGCCGTGGCCACTTTTCTGGGGACCGGCATCGTCGTGACGTTTCTCGTGCGCCATTTACTCGGAGGATTTTGATCATGACAAGCCACACACTGCGTGCGCTTGACCTGCGTGCATTGGCATTTGCGGCAGGCACCGGCCTGCTGTTTGGCGCCGGCCTGATCGTGTCGGGCATGACTGATCCCGGTAACGTGCAAGGCTTTCTCGACATCGCAGGGGACTGGCGGCCTGAACTGATGGGTGTACTGGGCACTGGCGTGCTTGTCGCCAGCCTGCTGTTCTTGCTGGCACGTAAACTCGGGGTGCCCCTGGCGGCTCCTCATTTCAACTGGCCGACGCGCCGTGACCTGGATCTGCCTTTGGTTGGCGGCTCGGCGCTGTTTGGCGCTGGCTGGGCCCTGGCCGGCTATTGCCCCGGGCCGGCGCTGACATCGCTGGGCGCCTTGAACTCGGAGGCATGGCTGTTTGTGCCGGCGATGGCGGCCGGCATGTGGCTCGCGCAATGGTTTCGCAAAGCCACCCATGGTTCATGACGACTGGTTGCCAGTTGCACTCGCGCTGCTGATACTGGCGGGGCGCTTTGCCTGGGCGCGTGGCAAAAGCGATGCATCGAAGCATTCGATTGCCTTGCGTCAAGCCTGGGTCAAGCGCATTTTTGCTGCGCCCGGTGCGGAAATTCTGGCGATTCAGACGGTACGCAATTCGATGATGGCGGCCTCGCTGATGGCCACCACTGCCGTGCTCGCTCTGATGGGGGTGATCTCCATCGGACACAGTCAGGTGACTGCGCCAGCGACGCTGACGCAATGGCTGCACGGCGCAGGCAGTGTCAAACTGGTCTTGCCCTTGGCCCTTCTGGCCGCGTGCGTCGTGCTGTTCTCAAAAGCGGTACGCCTGTATCACCGGGCCGGTTACTCGCTCGGCCTCCCGCACGGCAGCAGCGACGCGTCGAGCGCTGCGGAAGCTGCGGCCGCCTCGGAACTCACGCGCGCGGCACACCTGTATCGCAATGGATGGCGCACTTTTTATGCCGCCATCGCTACCGGTGCCTGGCTGGTCGGTGGCTGGATGATGCTGGTTACGACGGTGATCATCGTCGCCATCGACATCGCTGCCAGGATCGAATAAAGCGCTCGGCGACTAAAATCGTCTGATTCGGCCCTCGACTGCATCAGACATGAAAACCTATTGCATTGCCTGCATCCCCGGAGACGGCATCGGCAAGGAAGTCATCCCCGCCGGCCAGCAAGTGCTCGAAGCGCTTGCTGCATCGCTCGGTAAATTCAATTTCGAGTTTGAGCAGTTTGGCTGGGGTGGCGACTGGTACCGCAAGCACGGCGTGATGATGCCGGCTGACGGCTTGGAGCCCTTGCGCAAGAAAGATGCGATCCTGTTCGGATCGGCCGGTGACCCGGACATTCCCGACCACATCACGCTGTGGGGTCTGCGCCTGAAGATCTGCCAGGGGTTCGACCAGTACGCCAACGTGCGCCCGACGCGCATCCTGCCCGGTATCCAGACGCCGCTGGCCCGTTGCAAGCGCGAAGACCTCGACTGGGTGATCGTGCGCGAGAACTCCGAGGGCGAATACAGCGGCATCGGCGGGCGCGCGCACCAGGGCCATCCGATTGAAGTCGCCACCGACGTGTCGATGATGACCCGTGCCGGCGTCGAGCGGGTGCAGCGCTACGCCTTCAAACTCGCGCAATCGCGGCCGCGCAAATTGCTTACCGTGATCACCAAGTCAAACGCCCAGCGCCACGCCATGGTGATGTGGGACGAGATTGCACGTGAAGTCGCGCAGGAATTTCCCGATGTGAAGTGGGATAAAGAGCTGGTTGACGCCGCCACCGCGCGCATGGTGAACCGCCCGGCATCGATGGACACCATCGTCGCCACCAACCTGCACGCGGACATCCTCTCTGACCTCGCCGCGGCACTGGCCGGCAGCCTCGGCATCGCGCCCACTGGCAACATCGACCCCGAGCGCCGCTACCCCTCGATGTTCGAGCCGATTCATGGCTCCGCATTTGACATCATGGGCAAAGGGCTGGCAAACCCGATTGGTACGTTTTGGTCGTGCGTGATGATGCTCGAGCACCTCGGCGAGAACGCCGCTGCCAAGGTGCTGATGGACATCATCGAATCCGTCACGGCCGACCCCAAGCTGCACACCGGCGACCTTGGCGGTACCGCCAGGACCGTGGATGTGACCCATGCCGTGCTGGCTCGGATTGGCGGCGCGACCAATACGGCGCGGCGCGGCGCGTAGCCGCCGTCGAGCGATCAGCCCGACAAGCGTCTGAATTCTGCTACCAGATCCTGATCCAGCACTACGCCGTATTCGCGCAGCCAGCGTTCGACGTACGCGCGGTCCAGCGCTGGTTGCTTGCGCAGAAGGCGGCGGACATCGTCGTGATCTCGCTCGCGGCCGGCCACCAATTTCTGGATCACCAGATCGTCAGGCGCGACGAATCGCACATTCATCTTGCCCACGCGCAGAACCTGGGCACGTTTAAGCGCGGACTGCTCGAATTCAGAGCCGGACAATGCCGCATCGAGGCGAATTGACGTGCTGCGGTCCGCCAACAGAAGAAGGCCACCCTTGATCGCCACATCCTCGTAGTCCAGCACGCGCGGGACGAAATCAGCGGCGCGCAACAGAGCGTCCGCGCGCCGCCAATCGGAAACTTCAATTCCGAGGGTGATGTCTATATCTTCGGTCAGACGCGACTGGCCGTGCTGGATCACAGCCTGGCCGCCAATCACCATGTAGGATACGCCAGCCGCGTCAAATGCAGCAGCAAGCCGCTCAAGCAGTGGGGTGAACAGCGATTCCACGGAGACGCCTCAAGGCGCAAAGCTTTTCGGCGACGCGCTCAGGGTCGTGTTGTGGCCGCCAGCCACGCTCCCAGGCGCAAAGCGCGAGCGCCTCCGCGATGGCGCGGTTGCGCACCGGATCGTGGACAGTCTCGGCTTCCTCGCGCTCGATCCGCGCAGAGGCGAAATCCATGCGCGCTTTCCAGGCGCGGATTTGCTCGGCGTTGGTGGTTGCTGCTTGGTTCATGGCTCCCTACATCGAATTGGCGGCGTCATGCAATCGTATTCCACATCTCCATATCGCGCTCCGCCGTCCAGATGCGCGGATTCTTGATGCCCCGGGCTTCGTCGTAGGCGCGACTCACATCAAACGGCATGCAGTGCTCGTAGATCGGGAAGCTGCCATAGACCGGGTCCAGGGTAGCGCGTGTGTCGGTGTAGACCTGCTTGAGATCCTTGCCGGCTTTGACGCCGTCACGAGCGCAGGCGAGCAACTGGCGCACGAAGTTTTGCGTGAAGTCGATGGCCTTGATCGCGTCGGCGGCGTTCTTCAACGCCGGGCC